>JAODBJ010000002.1 GCA_025463905.1 Actinomycetes bacterium | reverse complement strand
GAGCTGGTCGACGGCATCGTCGCGTTGCTGCGCCGGTGGGATTGGGCGGTGCGCCCGACGTGGGTCACGTGGGTTCCGTCGCGGGAGCGCGGGCCGTTGATCGAAGCCGTCGCTGGGCGAATCGGTGCAATCGGCAAACTGCCGGTGCACAACACGCTGAGCTGTACGCGGCCCGGTCCTGCGCAGGCGACGCAACAGAACGCCGCCCATCGCTGTACCAATGTGTGGCGCGCGTTTTCTGTCGACGAGAACGCGCTGCCCGGTCGCGAGCACCTCGCCGGGCCCGTCCTGTTGGTCGATGACGTGTACGACTCCGGTTGGACAATGACGGTGGTCGCCGACCTGTTACGCGACAACGGTGCCGCCGCGGTGTTGCCCTTCGCGCTCGCGCGTCGCTGAGCCTCAGAACCTCAGTTGTTCAGGCGAGTCGCGCACCGGATGCACGTCGTTGTGGCCGGGCGCGCCGCGAGACGCTCCGGTGCGATGACGTCTCCACACTGTTCGCAGACGCCGTAGGTCCCGGCGACGAGCCGCTCCAACGCGCGGTCGACCTCGGCGAGGTGGTGGCGCGCACCATCGAGCAGCGCCGCGGTCTGCGCGCGCTCGAAGCCGATCGTTGCGCCGTCGGGATCATGCTCGTCGTCGACGGAGTCGAACTCGGCCGACCCGACGATCGCGTCGAACTGGCGGCCGAGATCCGCGATCTGCGCCGTGGTGCGCTCACGTTCGGCCAGTAGATCGCGACGGATCGCGTCGTCGCTCACGACCGCATTGTCAACCGTCGGCGGTGGACGCGCCTACTTCGAGCGACACGCACCCGAACGAGTCACCGTTTTCGCAGGTCTCGACGAGCTGCCGAAGCCGGCACTGCAAGGTTGTGAGACGAGTCAGGCGCTCGCCGACTTCGGTGAGTTTGTCGCGTGCCGCGACGAGTACATCGTCGACCGCGGCGCCGCTGCCGGACGTTCCCGCACCGAGCAATTCGCGGATCTCCGACAGCGTGAACCCGAGTTCTTTCGCGCGCCCCACGAACTGGAGTCGCCAGAGCGCGTCGTCGTCGTACTTCCGATAGCCCGCCGGCGTACGCGGAGGGGCCGGGAGCAGACCGCGTCGCTCGTAGTAGCGCACGGTCTCGACCGACACGCCCCCAGCGCTTGCCAGTTCGCCAATTGAACGTTCGCTCATGTTTACAGTGTCGCGGGTGTGTCGAGGTGTTCGCCGAGCGCCTCCCGGAGCGCACCTTTGGGCCGGGCGCCTACGAGACGCTTCACGAGTGTTCCGTCGCGGAATACCAGCAGTGTCGGCACGCTCATCACGTCGAATCGGCTGGTCGTGCGGAGATTCACGTCGCTGTCGACCCCGGCGAACGCGACCGTGTCGCCGTATTCGCCGGCCAGTTCTTCGAGCACCGAGTCCAGCATCTTGCAGGGGCCGCACCATTCGGCCCAGAAGTCGACCACCACCGGCGTGGTCGCAGCACCGACGAACTCGTCGAACGTCTCGTCGCTCAGTTGCACCAGGGACGCGCCCATGTCTTCAACCTCCAGATGTACGGAAAACAAACATACGGGCTGTACCTAGGTACAGGGTCAAGCGTTTCGCCGCACGCGCACACCGCTTGTACATTCGGCGACGACCGCCGACCATCCGCGCCAGGAGTGCTCCGTGCTCGAGTTCGACCCGCTCGACGAATACCCGATTCATCAGGTCCCGCTGTCGATGCGGTACGTGGGTTCGAGCGATCGCAACGTCTACGACCGCTGCATCTTCCAGGGTGTCGACCACGAAGCTGACGCGTTCTTCATCACCGGGATGGGTGTGTACCCGAATCTCGGCGTGATCGACGCGTACATGACGGTCCGCCGCGGTGACCGGCAATGGGCCGTGCGGATGTCGGGCGCGCGCCCGGACGACAAGATGAGCCAGCAGGTCGGCCCATACCGCATCGAAGTGATCGAACCGTTCAAGAAGTTGCGGATCGTGTGCGACGCCGACGACCACGGTCTGGGCTTCGACCTGCTGTGGGAGTCGGAGTACGCACCGATCGCCGAACCGCAGCACATCCGCCGTCAGGGCGATCGGATCCTGCTCGACGCGTCGCGCTTCGCGGGACTCGGCACGTGGCAGGGTGAACTGCGGGTGGAAGGCGACAAGATCGACGTCACGCCGGATCGCTTTACCGGCACCCGCGACCGGTCGTGGGGGATCCGTCCGGTCGGCGAATCCGAACCGGCCGGCAGGCCGAGCGCGTTCGACGGCATGTGGTGGCTGTGGATCCCATTGCGCTTCGACGACTTCGGCGTGCACGTGATCGTCGAAGAAGACCCGAGCGGCGCGCGCAACTCGAACTTCGCGGTGCGCGTATGGCCCGACGCGCTTGGGCGCGAACCCGAACAACTCGGGTGGCCGATCCCGAGCATCGAATACCGGTCGGGGACACGCGAACCGACGCACGCAACGCTCGAATGCATGACGCGTAGCGGGAAGCCGTTGACGCTCGACATCGAGCCGATCCTCGGCATCCCGTTGAACGTGGGCGCCGGCTACGGCGCCGACCCAGATTGGACCCACGGCTTGTGGAAGGGCGAGAACTGGGTCGAGGGCGCGGTCTACGACCACAACGACCCGGCGGTGTCGGGCCGGGCGGCGTTCTCGATCACCGACTACATCGCTCGGGCCACCTTCGACGGGCAGACCGGGTGGGGCATCTTCGAGCACGGTGCGCTCGGGCGGCACGATCCTTCCGGATTTGCCGATTTCATGTCGGTTGCGCCGTGAACTGAACGCCGTCGCCGATCTTCACCTCGCCCGTCCTCACCACCAACATCCCGATCCCGACACATCCGCCGCGTTCACGGTTGACGGTCCGAAGCACGTCGATGTCGCGCTCGATCCCGTCGGGTTGGGGCCGCGTGGTCATGACGCAGCGATCGATGCGTTTCGTCACCCGGAGTTCGGTGCCACCGATCGCGATCTTCTGGCCGAAGAGTCCGTCTTCGCCGTTCTCGCTCACCACCAGATTCGGGCGAAAACGCCGCGGCGCCCATGCGCCGAGCGAACCCTCCGAGACGAGCGACACCTGCGTGCGGGTGGAGTCGTGGAACGTGCCCGCGGGGCCCTGCCATTGCGTCCACGGCGCGGCGTCTTCTTGCTCGTTGTCGGTGGGCGTTTCGTAGACCGATTGCTGGCCGAGCACCGCGCGTTGCAGTGTGACGTCGCGGTCGAGCCATCGCGACAGGGCGCGGTCGTCGGATGTGGTGCGACCATCGGGCAGCCGTACCTCCACCGTTTCGGTGTCGACATATCGCGCCGACGCGAACAGCAGTTTCGCCTCGCGACGCGCGGTGAGCACGAAGCCGGTCGCGCGATCGACGACGCCCCACATGCGATCGCCGACGATGCCGCGTTCGCCGATCTCGCATTCCTCGAGGTGTTCACCTTGCATCGATTTCACGGGGTATCGCCAGATACTCGTGACCTTCATGCTTTTGGCTGCCCTTCTCGTCCGTAGAACACTCGCTCGACCACGTCGCGAGCGCGCCGCGTGACTCGCCGGTACTCCTCGCGCAGCGCTTGCTGCGGGCGATGAACGAAGCCGAGCATCCGGCCGAGCTTCGTGCTCTCGTCGGAGTCGACGGGAAGCGAGTCGCCGGGTGTGCCGGTGAGGAGGTAGCGATAGTTGCGGGCGCGTTCGCAGAGTCTGTACGCGGCGGCGAGGTGATCGGCGTCATTCGGATCGATCAGTTCGTGTCGTTCGAGCGCGGCGAGCGCGCCCAAGGTCGAACGTTCGCGCACCTCGGGAATCTCCGCGCCGTAGCGCAACTGGAGCAGTTGCACGGTGAACTCCACATCGGACAACGACCCTCGGCCGAGCTTTAGGTGGAACTGCGGGTCGTCGCCGTGCGGCAGGCGCTCGCGTTCGATGCGAGCCTTCATGAGGCGGATCTCGCGCACTGCTTCGTCGGGGAGAGGGTTGCGGTATACGAACGGTTCGACGAGCGAGAGGAACCGTCGTCCGAGTTCGGGGTCGCCCGCGACGAATCGCGCCTTCACCAGCGCCTGGAACTCCCAGGTCTGGGCCCAACGCTCGTAGTAGGCGCGGTAGCCGTCGAGCGACCGCGCGAGCGGGCCGGCTCGTCCCTCGGGTCGCAGACCCGCATCGACCCGGAACGTCTTGCCTTCGGTGGTTGATTCGCTGATGGCGCGCACCAGGCGCGTCGCGGTCCGTTCCGCGTCGGCGAAGTCGGTCGTGCCGGTGCCGTCGTACACGAACAACACGTCGATGTCCGACGCATAGGAGAGTTCGCAACCACCCAACCGACCCACGCCGACGACGGCGAACGGCAGCGGAGGCTCCACCGAACGCAGCGCCGCTTCCACACACGCGTCAGCGATGTTCGACAACTCCTCGCCCACGGACTCGACGCCGGCGAAATGCAACAGGTCGCGCGTGCCAACCCGGAGAAGGTGGCGGCGCTTGAACCGACGCAACCCGGCTCGCCGACCCGCTTCGTCCTCACGCCAGTTCAACGTGTCGACGCCCTCTTCCACGAGCGTGACGCGGTTGGGTGTGGCGTGGAGCGCGTCGTCGTCGGCGAGGGTGTCGACGAACTCAGGGTGACGGTGCAACGCGAGGCCGAGCACGCGACTGGAACCCAACACCACACACGCTCGTCGGGCCGCGATGGGCGTCTCCCGGAACCGGCGGGCGAGCGTCGCCGAACGCGTGTAGCCCTCGGTGAGGCGGCGGAGTTGGAGCAGCCCGAGGTCCGGGTCGGGGGTTTCCGACAGCCAACCGAGGATGACCGCGAGCAGTTGTTGCATCACGCGGGACCGTCGCGTGAGGCCGTCGGTGAGCTCGCGTAGCGCGGCGCGAGTTTGCTCGGCGTCACGGAACCCGAACGCGGCGAGGCGTTCCTCCGCGGCGCCCGGCGGGAGTGGGCCGCTCCCGGCGAGCGTGTCGAGGAGCGGCGCGAAGAACAGCTTCTCGTGGAGCGCGCGCACCACGGCTTGGTGCGCGTGGTGGGTGGCGTTGAACGCGTCGAGTGCAGTTCGGTCGGGTTCGTCGCGGAAGCCGAGGACCCGAGCGAGAAGCGTGCGCTCCTCCGGATCATCCGGCAACGTGTGGGTCTGCTGTTCGTCGACCAGCTGCAGCCGGTGCTCGACCGTGCGCAGCCACACGTACGCGTCGCCGAGCTTGGCCGCGTCGCGCACCGCTATGTAACCGCCGGCCGCGAGTTGCTCCAACGCGTCGAGCGTTGTCGGCGAACGGATCGCGTGATCGTGGCGACCGTGCACCAGTTGCAGAAGCTGCGCGGCGAACTCGATGTCGCGGATACCACCCCAGCCGCGCTTCACTTCGCGATCTTCGAGGCCCCTGCGGCGTACCAGCGCCTCGGTGCGTGCTTTCATCGAACGGATCTCGCGGATCGCGTCCGGGTCGAGCGCGTCGGGCCACACATAGGGCTCGGCGCGCGCGGTGAATTCCTTGGCGAGCTCCGGGTCGCCGGCCACCGGGCGTGCCTTGATGAGCGCCTGGAACTCCCATGCCTGGGCCCAGCGCTCCCAGTAGGACTCATACGCGTCGATGCTGCGACTGATCGCTCCTGAGCGGCCTTCGGGGCGCAACGCGGCGTCGGTGCGGAACACGATGCCGTCGGCGGTCGGGGCCGACATGGTGTGCAACACCGACCGCGCAACTCGTTCAGCATCGGCCGATTCGCCGTCGTGCACGAACAGCACGTCGACATCGCTCGCATAGTTCAGCTCGCGGCCGCCGAGCTTGCCCATGCCGATGATGACGAACGGGACTTGTGGCGAAGCGAGGTCGAGCGCGACGCGGAGGCTCGCGTCCGCGACGGCCGCGAGTTCGCGAGCGACGGAAGGGAGGTCGGCCAGCGCGAGAAGGTCACGCGCCGCGATGCGCACGATCTCGCGGCGCTTCCAGCGGCGCAGTGCCGCGCGCGGGTCGGGCGCGCGCAACGTGACCGAAGCCGACGCGCTGTACTCGTCAGGTTGGCGCTCGACGCGAAGCGCATCGTGATCCTGGATCGCGGCCAGGGCGCCCGGGTCGACCAGGATCGCCGTGAGCAGCGAACGCGACGCCGCCGCGATCGCAACGATCGCGTCGAGCAGCAACCGGTCGGAGACGAGTACGCCCGCCAACTCGGGGTGCTCCTCGACGATCCGGGCGAGACCGCTCGCGGCGATACGCGGCTCGGCGGCACGGTCGAGTGCGGCGCGAACGAGCGGCTCGTCGAGCACGTCACCGGGCATGCCCGAAGTGTCGCGCGCGCTCGGTTCGCTCTTCCCAGGGCAAGGTTCCGGACCATCGGCCGTATCCTGGGGACGTGCCTCGACTGCGGGTCGCTGCCGCGCAGCTCAACATGGTGGTCGGCGACCTCGACGGCAACGTCGACCGGATGCTCGATGCGTACGAATCGGCCGAGAACGCGGGCGCGGACCTGATCGCGTTCCCGGAGCTGGCGATCAGCGGCTATCCGCCCGAAGACCTGTTGTTGCGCCCGGCATTCGTGGCCGAAGCAATGGCGGCGGTCGAGAAGTTCGCGTCGCGTACGGGGAGGTGCGCGGCGATCGTCGGGTTCCCCGAAGCGGGGCGCGATCTGGCCAACGCGGCAGCGGTGCTCGCGAACGGGAAAGTGCAAGGCGTGTACCGCAAGCACGAACTCCCGAATTACGCAGTGTTCGACGAGCAGCGTTACTTCGCCCCCGGCACCGAATTCGGCCCGCTCTTCGTCATCGGCGGCGTCAAGGTGTCGGTATCCATCTGCGAAGACGCGTGGAACCCGAACGGCCCGATCCTGTCGCAAGCTGCCGGTGGCGCCGAGCTCGTCGTGAACATCAATGCGTCGCCGTACTACGCGGGCCGGTGGCGCGAGCGCGAGACGATGCTTGCGACGCGAGCCAGCGACGCGTCAGTGCCCATCGTCTACGTGAACCTCGTCGGTGGCCAAGACGAGTTGGTGTTCGACGGCGCGTCCGTCGTGTTCGACGAACGAGGCCATCTCGTCGCGCGCGGGAAGCAATTCGAAGAAGATCTACTCGTCGTCGACATGGACGTTCGGCCCACCTTCCGCAAGCGCCTCCTCGACCCGCGCGGCCGCGCCCGAGGGCCGGCACTGGCAGAGGTAGCGGTCAGTGACGCACGGATCGTGGATCGCGCGTCTGCACCGCGGGTCGAACCGATTCTCGGCCCGGTGCGCGAGGTCTACGAAGCGCTGGTGGTGGGCACGCGCGACTACGTGCACAAGAACGGCTTCACCGACGTGCTCATCGCGGTGTCGGGCGGCATCGACTCGTCGCTGGTCGCCGCGATCGCGGTCGACGCGCTCGGCGCCGAACACGTGGTCGGTGTGCTGATGCCGTCGCGCTATTCGAGTGAGGGCAGCGTTACCGACGCGGAGTTGCTCGCTGCCAACCTCGGTATGCGCACCTACACGGTGCCGATCGAGCCCGCCCATGAGGCCTTCGACGCCATGCTCGACCCCATCTTCGCCGGCACGAAGCCGGGCGTCGCCGAAGAGAATGTGCAGTCGCGAATCCGCGGCAACGTGATGATGACGCTGTCGAACAAGTTCGGCTGGATGGTGCTCACGACGGGCAACAAGAGCGAGATGGCCACCGGCTACGCAACCCTCTACGGCGACATGGCCGGCGGGTTTGCCGTGATCAAAGACGTTCCGAAAACGCTGGTGTACGCGCTGTGCCACGACCGCAACGAACGCGCCGGCCGCGACCTCATCCCGCGGACCGTGATCGAGAAGCCGCCGAGCGCCGAGCTGGCGCCTGGCCAACTCGACTCCAACTCCCTGCCACCGTACGAAGCGCTCGATCCGATCATCGAGGGCTACGTCGAAGAGGACCTTTCCGTTGCCGAACTCGAAGCGCGCGGCTACGACGCCGAGACCGTGCGTCGAGTTGCGCGCATGGTTGATCGCAACGAGTACAAGCGTCGCCAGGCGCCCCCGGGCGTGCGCGTGTCGCCCAAGGCATTCGGCAAAGACCGTCGCCTCCCGATCACCAATCGCTGGCCTGGCTGAGCCGCGGCCGGTGGCGACCACAACCGAACCGGCAACGTGGGCAACTCCTCGCCCACTCCTACCGGAACTGTCGCTCATCGCGGCGACGATCGCGTACGGGTCCACGTTCAAGATCGTGCAGGACGCGCTCGGCCGCACCACGCCGATCGGGTTCATCTTGCTGCGCTTCTCGATCGGGGCGATCGCGCTCGCGCCGTTCGCGATCCGTAACGGTTGGCGTCGGCGCGACGGGACCGACGGCAGTGTGTCGGATGCGACACCGCGCGACTTCGTGCGCGCTGTGGTGCTGTTCGGTGTCGTCGCGTTCGGTGGCTACTCGTTGCAGAACGCAGGGTTGGAGCACACGTCCACGTCGAACTCCGCGTTCATCACCGGTCTGTTTGTGGTGTTCACCCCGTTGGTGGAAACGGTCGCCCGCCGGCGTCCGCCACCGGCCAACGTCATCGCCGCGGTCGCGCTCGCCGCGCTCGGCCTGTTTCTTCTCACCGGTGCGAAGCCGACCCTCGGACGCGGCGACGCGCTGACGCTCGCATGCGCGGCGTGTTTCGGCCTATGGATCTATCTCGGCGGCCAGTACGCGCAGCGCTTCGATCCGATCACGCTCACCACACTGCAGATGGTGGTACTCGCGGTGCTGTCGGTGCCGTTCGTGCTCGTCGACGGGATCGGGCATGTCGACGGCGGTGTGCTCGCTGCCGCGGCGGTTACCGGGGTCTGCTGTTCGGCCCTCGCGTTCAGTCTCCAGTTGTGGGGACAGCGCTACATCGAACCGAGCCGCGCGTCGGTGATCCTGCTGTTCGAGCCGGTCGTCGCCGGGATCGTCGGTTACTTCGTGGGTGAACGCCTCGGGATCCACGGCTACATCGGCGCCGCCGTGATCCTCACCGGCATGGTGTTGGCCGAGTGGCGCTCGTGGGCGCAGCGCTCTTGACCGATCGGTCAAGGAACCGGAAGAATCAGCCCGACCGCACATCGAAGGGGGAGTTACCGGGTGTCGGACGCCTTCAAAGCGCGCGCACCGTTCGCGCCGTGGGATCGCCGTGAGTTGCCGGGGCTGTTCTCGGTCGAAGACACCGCGCGGCGGGTTGGCAACTACAAGTGGACCGAGATGCGCTTGTTCGAAGTGCTCGGCGGCTGGGTTGCGACGGTTCCCGAACTCGACGTGAAGCTGGTGCTCGGGCGGCACACCTATCACCACGCGTGGCACGCGGAGTTGTGGCACAAGCGCCTCCCCGAACTGCGCGAGATGAACCAGGAGCGCATGACGGTGCCCGCGAACGATGCGTTCGTGGCGTTCATGGACTCGGTTCGCGATCCCGAAGCGCCGGAGCTCACAATCGAGAAGCTCGTGGGCGTCTACCGGGTGCTGATCCCGCGCCTGATCGCCGTGTACACGTACCACCTCAACGGCACGAGCACGATCACCGACGCACCCACGATCCGGTCACTGAAATTCGCGCTGCAAGACGAATTCGACGACTGGCGCGACGGCGAGATGTTGCTTCAGTCGCTCATCGATACACCCGAAAAAGTCGATAGGGCGGCGCGCCGCCAGCAAGAATTGGAGAAGCTCTACATCCGCTCGGGCGGCATCGCCGGTCCGGGTAGCCTGGGCGAAACGGCCGAAGAACAGGGGGCCGCCTGATGAAGAAGATGCTGCCTGAGAGCGAACTCGCTCGCGACGAGCGGTTCGTGCGGAGCAAAATCGAAGACCGGATCTTCGACCCTCGTGGCCCGAAGCTCGCGACCCGCAACACGGGTCCGGCGATGATGGCCACGGATCGGCCCGCCGCCGCCGAGCGTTCACGTTCGTTGATGCACGGCATCTTCGTCGGCGAGATCCAGGCGCTCGAAGGCGCGGGTCGCACCTGCTTCGACTTCGACGACGACGAAGCACCGTTCCAGTTGAAGCTCGACATGGCTCGCCAGTGTTGGGACGAGTCGCGCCACTGCGAGATCTCGATCAAGCTCGGCGACCACCTGGGCACCGAGATCGGCGAGTACACGGAGAGCACGTTCCTCTACGCCGCGGCGTGCAACCCCGACCCGGTGATGCGCCTCACGGGCGTGAACCGCGCGCTCGAAGGTCTTGCGATCGACGTCTTCAACACGATGCGCGAGTTCGGGAAGGAGTCGACCGACCCGGTCCTCGAGTTCTGTGAAGACTGGATGCTGGCCGACGAAGTGACGCACGTGAAGATGGGCTCCGACTGGCTGCGCCGGCTCACCGAGAAGGACCCGGAGCGCCGCGAGCGCGCACTCGAGTTCCAGCGCACCGTCGACAAGATCTTCAACCTCGGCGGCTTCCGAGGCGAGCAGGAAGAGAACCCCGTGCAGCTGGCGCGCCGGTTCCGTGAACTCGCCGGCTTCACCGACGAGGAGAACGATTCCCTCTCGAAACTTGCCGCTGAGTCCACCGAGGAAGCGCGCCAGATGAGCGAGCTTCTCGCGGGCAACAACTGACCGCATAGATGGCGGCACGGGTACACGTCAGCCCCGAACAGTTCACGCTCATCCCGTATGACGCGAACGAGATCGCGTCGATCGCCGAGGACGTTGCGGCCCTGATCGGGTTCCCACCGAACGTCGACATCGAGATCGAAGTCGACGAGGAATTGTTCGCGCCGCTCACCGGCCATATGTCCGACGTGATCGACGGCGCCGCGCGTATATGGATCTCGGGCGCGAACTTCGAAGACAAAAAGGCGCCGCAACACTTCTCGCCCGAGCAGGCCCGCGACGATCTGATCGTGGCGCTGCTTCGCGCGAAAGACCGTCTCTCCGATGGCTTCGACGGTGCATCGAGCGACGCCGACATCACCCGCGCCGAGCGCGCAGCGTGGGATGCATCGGTAAACGGCCGCGCCCGCGAACTCGGTGTGCGCGTCCGTGAGCAGGCGTTGCGGTACGAATTCCGGCTGCAGCACGGGTTCACCGACGTCGGCGACGCGGCGTTCGATCGGTTGTTCGCAGCCGACTCGGTCACGTGGGAAGGGCTGCGCGAGATCTGCCGGGAGACCGGCGCCGTCGACCGGCCGGCCTCGAAGGTGCCGGTCGACCTGCTGCGCCAGAAGTAGCGCGCCGGCGTTCATCGCCCGAACGGGAAGTGCCCCCAACTGAACATCGTGTCGTCGACACGTTGCACGTAGCCGGGTCTCGTCACTTGCGCCATCACTTCCCGTGCCGATCCCGGCGTGATTTGTTCGCCGGTGTAGCGGTTCAATTCGGGATTGGCAGTCACCCACACGCCAATGACTGACATCGACACCGTCGCCACCACTGCTCCACCGACGAGTCGTGAACGAGGCCAACGTGCGAGTGCGGTGGCAATAGCCGGTGCGAACGCGGGCAGCACCGGGACAAGAAAACGTGGTCCCCAAACGTCGCCGCCGTACCACGCCCACCACCGGGCGAAGAAGACGACACGGGTCACGAGAAGCACTGCTGCGAACACACCAATGACGCGGTCGGTGGAGCGCAACGCGGGAAGTACCGCGAGCGCCGCGACGAGGATCGGCGCGTACACGAAGATGCCGCGCCCGGGCGACAGCGTGAGCCCGTAGACACCGCGCAGAAACGGGTGACTGAACGTTTGGTAGCGGTAGCCGCTCGAGAACGGCCGCTGGAAGCGTGCCGCGTTGTACGCGATCCAGATGACCATCGCCGGCGCGCTACCGAACACGAAGTCGCACGCATCGCGGCCTTTCCGGCGCGAGACGCACATGAGCGCGACCGCCGCGGGAAGCGCGACGAGTATGAACGAGTCGGTGCGGAACAGGACCGCCATGCCGACCGCGGCGCCCATCGCGAACGCCGCGGCTCGTGTTGCGCGGGCCGCCGCGTCGAGCGACAACACGATCAGCGCGACGGCGAGCGCCACGCCAGGTTCGGAGAAGTCGGTGATGCCGTATGCCAGCAACGGCGAGCCGAAGGCGACCAGAGCCGTTGCGACGAGAGCCGGTCGGGTAGCGATGCCACGTCGGCGCAAGGTCTCGAAGACAACGACGATCGTCGCGCAGAGTAAGAGCCCGTCCGCCAGGTTCATCGGGTGCCATGGGTCACCGAGGACGCGACCGACGAGATGCAACGGCGCCATCACGAGCGAGGTGCCGATGCCGTATCCCGAGTAGGGCGTATTCAGTCCGAATTGGTCGGGCGACTGGCGGACCAGGGGCGTCCCATGGTCGACAAGGGCCACCGCGACGCGCTGCATGGCGACACCGTCGTAGGAGTTCGGCATCCGCAAGGCGATCGGCGCCAATACGAGGAGTACGCCGAAACCGACGATCCAGCGCGCGCTGCGCCAGAGCCGTACCTCGGCGGGTTCGATTGTCGCCATACCGACGCCTGATCGGTCAGGCGAGCCACGTTTTGAGCGCCTCGGCTTCAAGGTCGATGCGCCGCAGCAACCCCGGCAAAATGTGTTGTTCGGCTCGTCTCCCGATGAGCGGCACCCGCACCTCGAGGCTGCCGTTCAGTTCGCGCATGGTGCCGCCGGCGGCCGACGGTTCCAGCCGGTACTCGCCCGTGCAGCGCAGGCGGTCGGGCTGCGTATCGGCAATCACGGTCAAGCGGCCCCGCCGGTTGGTGGCATCGACGTGCACTTCCTGGACCCACGAGATCTGCCCACCTGGGATGATCTTCCGGGCGATCGGGTCGAGGCTTCCGGTGAAGCGGAACCGGGCGCGCAGCACGACGCCGTCGCCGTCAGTGGCGCGGTCGATCACTTCGGGCGGGCCGACATCGGGGAGTCGCAGAGAGGCGACGAACGCCGGGTCGGTCATGGCTGCACCGACAACTTCAGGCGGCGAGTCGAACTCGTGGCGGACCGAGAACGTCACCATCGTCTCAGGCGAGGTCGTGGGCGCTAATCGTGTCGTGCAGATCGATGACGGGCCCGGTGGCGAGGAGCGGTACGGCGCCCCGCGCCATTTCGGTCATGGCCGCTCCGTCTAGGTGCGCCCGCGCGGCGTCGGGCGAGCCCCACTTCTCAATCACCGTAAATCGACCACCGTGCGTGGTCGAAACGACCAGATCGATGTTGCGACAGCCATTGTCGTTGCGAGCGACGACAACATATCGTGCGAGCACCGCGGCGAGTTCTGCTTCGGCGCCGGCCCGCGCTTCGAAGACCGCCGTCATCATCGAGAGCTCGAGTTCGTCGCCCATGTCACATGCCCCGCGATGGAGTGCGATCGGGTTTTCCCGAGTTCGGCGACCGCGGGCCGCGCGCTCGACGAGATCGGGTGAAGGATTGGGGAAAAGCGCCGAAAACCTGTGGAAACTCCCGCTTGACGCCGCCGGTATCGTAGCTAGCACACGGGTGAGCGTGTACGGGGGCGGCGGGGGGTGCGGGCCCCGATCCGGCTGTCCACAACCGTCCGAATAGCAGACAGAGGGATCGGATTCGTGGCCAAGGAGCGTGTCGAGCGCGACGAGGAAGATCTCGTCCGGCTTTACCTGACCGACATCGGGCAGTACCCACTTCTCACGAAGGACGATGAGGTACGCCTCGCGCAAGCGATCGAAGCTGGCAACGCTGCGCGCGAACAGTTGACGCGCGCCAAGGCGCTCACGCCGGCCAAGAAGCGCGAGTTGCGTCGTCATGGTCGTGAGGGTGAGGAAGCCCAGCGCACCTTCGTGCAATCGAACCTGCGGCTTGTCGTGTCGATCGCCAAGAAATACCAGGCGTCCGGTTTGCCGTTGCTCGACCTCATCCAGGAGGGCAACCTCGGCCTGATGCACGCGGTCGAGAAGTTCGACTGGCGCAAGGGCTTCAAGTTCTCCACCTACGCGACCTGGTGGATCCGTCAGGCCATCACGCGCGGCATCGCCAACACCGGACGCACGATCCGCCTCCCGGTCCACGCGGGCGACACGCTCGCACGGCTGCAGAAGGCTCGTTCGCGTTTGGAGCTGAAGCTCGGCCGTGCGGCGACGCTGTCGGAACTCGCCGCCGAAGTCGAGATGCCGGAAGACAAGGTCACGGAGGCGCTGCGCTTCGCAGCCGAGCCGCTGTCGTTGTCGGAACCGCTGCGCGAAGACGGCGACGCCGAGTTGGGCGACATCGTCGAGGACCGCTCGGCAGAGTCACCGTTCGAGGTTGCCGCCACTGCGCTGCTGCCGGCCGAGATCGAGAAGTTGCTCGCGCCGCTCGATGAGCGTGAGCGCCAGATCTTGGCATTGCGTTTCGGGCTCGACCGCGGTGAGCCGCGCACGCTCGAAGAGGTCGGCGAATACTTCAATCTCACGCGTGAGCGCATCCGCCAGATCGAGGCACGCGCGATGTCGAAGCTGCGTCACCCGTCGGCCGACACCGGCGCTCGCGACCTGCTGGCCGTCTAGTTCTCCGTCCTCCGGGTTGTTCGCCAGGTTTCATGCGCTGCGGTTAATCGCGGCGCGGCCGCGTGCAGCCCGGTAACGTCGGACGCGTGGGAGCAAACGTCATGGTGATGGTCCGTCGTGCGCGCCAACGGAGCGCGCCGGTACGGCTTCCATCAACTCACTGATCACTGGGCGGCTCGAATCGTCGCCGATGCTGCAGTTCCGGCCGCGGTCCTCGTCCTCGACGTCGGCGCCGGCACGGGCGCGCTGACCCGCCATCTCGTCGCGACCGGCGCTCGCGTGATCGCCATCGAGGTACACCCCACGCGGGCGGTGCTATTGCGCCAGCGCTTTCGGCACGACGCGGTCACCGTTGTCCGGGTCGACGCATCCGACCTTCGGCTGCCCCGCCGGCCGTTCCGCGTGGTCGCCAACCCGCCGTTCTCGATCACGGCGGCGATCCTTCGGCGCTTACTCGCGCCCGGTTCCAGGCTCGTCGCGGCCGACATCGTCCTCCCGGCCCATGTTGCGTACCGATGGGCCGAAGGGCGCGCGCCCGGGTCCGGACGCTGGCGACTCGACTACGTGACGCAAGTCTCCGCGCGCCTGCCTCGCTCGGCATTCGTACCGCCCGCCACTACCGCCACCGCGGTGTTGCAGGTGCGGCAACGCGCGGTCAGCGCGCGTGTACCCAGGCGATGAAGTCGTAGGGATAGCCGAGCTCGAACGCAGAAACGTCGTCGAGCGCGGCGCGCTGTGCGTCGTCGAGCCGCCAATCGAGCGCGCCCAGATTGTCGTCGAGCTGTTCGAGCGTGCGCGCGCCGACGATCGTGGACGTAATCCCGGGACGCGAACGAACCCAGTTCAACGCGACCTGCGCCGGCGTACGACCGACCTCGGCCGCGATCTTCCCGACGGTTTCGGCGACCGCGAAGTTGCGGTCTTCGGTGAGCCGCTGACGCATGAGGTGTGCCGACGGCGTCGCGCTACTCGCGCGGCTGTCAGTCGGTGGTTGCTCGCCCCGCTTGTACTTGCCGCTCAAGAGCCCACCGCCGAGCGGCGACCACGGCAACACGGCGAGACCCTCCGAACGGCAGAGGGGAAGCAACTCCCGCTCGATGTCGCGCGATGCGAGTGAGTACTGCGGCTGCAACGAAACGAACGGCGCCCACCCGTTGCGCGCCTGCAGGCCGAGCGCTTTCGCGAGATGCCAGCCGGCGTAGTTCGACGCGCCGATGTAGCGCACCTTGCCTTCACGAACGAGGTCGTCGAGCGTCGACAGCGTCTCCTCGAGCGGCGTCGTTTCATCCCAGCAGTGGACTTGGTACAGATCGATCCAGTCGGTGCGCAACCGGCGCAGCGATGCCTCGATACCGGAACGGATGTGCCGGCGTGACGCGCCGACATCGTTCGGTCCGGGGCCCACTTGCATGCGCACCTTGGTGGCGAGCACGAAATCGTCGCGCCGGCCCTCGAGCCACCGTCCGACGATCGCTTCCGATGCGCCACCGCCGTACACGTCGGCCGTGTCGATGAAGTTGCCGCCGGCCTCGGCGTAACGGTCGAGCAGCGGGCGCGACGCGTCCTCTTCGATCTCCCGACCGAAGGTCATCGACCCGAGACAGAACTCGGTGACCTTCACCCCCGTCCCGGTAAGCGGCCGAACATTCATGCGGTTGCCCTTCGTTATCAAGCGCGGAGGCGGCAGGAATCGAACCCACCGGACGGGGGTCTACCCGTCCCACTCGTTTTGAAGACGAGGGAGGCCACCAGACCCCATACACCTCCGCCTCGCAGCCTAAAGGCAGGCGAACGCGGATCCGCCGCCGCGGCGCGTTACGGCTTGGCGCAGTTCGACGGCTTCGGATCGGTCGCGTACTTCGGGTTCGGGCACTTCTCGCCCTGCCCGTAGTTGCCCTTGAGCGAAACGACGCTGCTCGGGTCGCACCGATAGATGCCTTGGTTCGCGTTGATGTCGGTCAACACGAACTTCCCGTTCCTGACCTGCTCCAACGAGTAACAGTCGCCCGGTGCATGGGCAGCCACATTCTGCGGCGCGTGCAGACCGCCGCCGGTCCACGTCGTGACATGGCTGAGTTGCTGCCAGACGCAGTCGCGCGTGACGTCGGCGCCGCACGCCGTTGCCGCCTGCGCCCAGAGGAGCCACGCCGAGAACCCTTGCACGCCGAGGTACGCGATCTTGCCCTTCGGTACGTACTGCTTGACGATGGCGCGGTACTGCTCGGTCGCCGGGTTCTTCTTCGCCTCAGCTTCGTCGAGGAACGGGTAGAACACACCGCGTATGTACGTGCCGTCGACGGACGAACCGCCATTCGTGAGCAGCAGGCTGTCGTAGTGATTCGGGTCGGCGCTGACGAAGTCGAGCTTGTAGCCGATATCGGATAGCGCCTTCATCACGCTGGCGAGGATGCCGGGGTCGCCGACCCAGATCAATCCTTTGACGCCGGCGTTCTTGATCGCTTCGGCGTAAGGCCGCCACGTCGGCTCGCCCACGGAGTTGTACTGCGCGTTGTACACGACCTTCCACCCGAGGTCCTTGAGCGCTTCCTTGTCCCGGTTGGCAACGCTGATCGTTACCGGAACGGATCCGGCGAGGACCCCGATCTTCTTGGTGGCCGCCGGGAAGTGATCGTTGAGGTAGCGGAGCTGGCCGATCGACAATTTGTTGGTCGGGTTGGGGACCGCTTCGTACGTCAGATCTGCGGCCGACGCGCTCGCGTTCACGGTGAAACCGGCGACGGTAGGCAACCCACACGCGAGGCGGTTCGTTTGGCCGGTGTTGTCGAACACTGCGCCGCCGCCAACCATCATGAAGTCGTGTTGGTCGCACGCTTCGATGACGCGCTGCTGGAACTCGAGGACCTTCGCGTCGCGCTTCTTCAGGATGATCTTGCGGCCGCTGATGCCACCCGCGTTGTTGCACCACTTCGTAAACGCGTCGGCGCTGTCGAACAACTCCTGGTCGAGGCCGGGACGTCCTGAATAGCCAGGGTCGGAGAACGCGGACACCTGGATCGACGTGGCCGTCACGCCGGTATCGGACGCCGCGAGCTTCGCGCCCGATGGCGCGGGGCCGCAGACACCCTTGAGATCGCCGAACGAGCCAGGACTCGCGGGAGCTGCGGTCGAGGGCGACGGCGCGCCGCCGGTGGTTGCAGCCGTGTTGCTGCTGCTGCGGCCGCAGGCCGCCGCCAACATCACAACGACCACCGTCACCACGAACATTGCTTGCGAACGCCGATTGCGCACGAGTTCCTTCTTCTCTAGGTGAGCCGCGGCATCGTTGCGGGTTGCGGAGCAAGACGCAAACCTGGGTTTTGATCTCAGAAAGTGCACGTTTTCGGTCCTTTTCTGAGATCAAAACGAGTCAGGGTCACGGAGTCGGGTCAGAATGCGGGCGTGCGGCGCGTGGTTGGCATCCTCGTTCTTCTCGCGATGGCCGCGGCTTGCGGCAGCGGCAAGGTCAACGCGGTCACGACGAAGCGCGCCGCTCGCGCGGTCGCGCTGATCCCGTTGCACGCGACCCGTGGCGCGCAGCCGGCGATTGTCGACGCGCGCGGCCGGCAAGTGATTTTGCGCGGGGTAAACCTCAACTCGTACGGCGACTACTACCAGGACAACCGGAAACTCCCGCCGGTTGTGCCGGTCACGGAGCACGACTGGGCCGACATGGCGAGCCACGGCTTCAACGTCGTGCGGCTGCTCGTGTCGTGGTCGTCGATCGAGCCCAAGCGCGGACTTTTCGACGATCGCTATCTCGCGCGCGTTCGCAATGCTGTGCACACCGCGGCGGCGCACGGTATCTACAGCGTCATCGACATGCACCAAGACGCTTGGGGCAAGTACATCGCCTCGCCGCGCCAAGTCGTGTGCCCGCCGGATCGCACGCCGGCGCTCGGCTGGGACGGCGCGCCGAAATGGGCGACGCTGACGCAGGGCGCGAGCACGTGCATCCAAGGTTCGCGCGAGAACTCCGAGGCGGTCCTCAACGCATGGGACAGCTTCTACGCGAACCGCAACGGCATCATGGATCAACTCATAGCGACGTGGTCACACGTCGCGCGTTTCTTCGAGCGCGAAACGGCCGTCGCCGGCTACGACCTGCTGAACGAGCCGAACCACGGCCATGACGGCGCGACAGCCACCGAAGCACTCGGCCACTATTACGCCAAGGCGATCACGGCGATCCGCGCGGCCGAAGCCGCCAAGGCTGCGCATCCTCACATCGTGTTCTTCGAGCACACCGTGTTCGGCGTGCCGGTGCCGTACGACTTCACTACCGACACGAACATCGTGTTCGCACCCCACAACTACGGGGAGTCGATCGGCAACCTCCCGATCGAAGGCCTGTTCGACTACTTCGCCAACCTCGCGAAGAACTACAAGACGGCGATGTGGGTCGGCGAGTACGGATGGTTCAGCGACCCACCGGCGCAAGCATCGAAGCTCGCGCGCTACGCCGCGAAGGAAGAGCAGTTGCTTTCATCGGGCGACGCCTGGTGGCAGTGGCGCCAAGCGTGCGGTGACCCGCATTCGATCGGCAAACCGGGCGGCGTCCCCGACGCACATCTCGTGCATTTCCGCGCGAACAACTGCCCAGGTGACCACGACGGCGGCGTGATCGCAGATTGGGCGTGCGTCTGGCGCCCCTACCCGCGCGCCGCGCCCGGTCGCCTCACGCGACTACACAGCACCTGCAACAACGAAGTCGACTTCGACGGTCACGCGGACCGATCGGGCACGATCGACGTGTGGTTCCCGAACCACGGGACCGCACCTCCCACGGTCAGCGGCACACAACTGTCGGCCGCGAAGGTCCGCGCCGTGCCCGGCGGTTGGCGCATTTCCGCACGCGTGAACGGCGACTACACGGTGCGAGTCGCAACCGGCTGAGCGACGCCGCGGCTTGTCAGGCAGCGGGGTTCAGCCAGTCTTGTTCGACGACCGCTTCGAGCGTTGTCACCGGGATCTGCGGATGGGCGAGTCGCACCGGCATGGCGTCGAATGACATGTCGGTGGTGTCCATGACGATCCCGGCGTGTACGAGGCGCGATGCCTTGCGACTGATCGGTTTGGTGGCAATCGCCGCAACGCGCATCACGGGCAGCGGCACGTTCCGTACGCGAACGTCGCGG
>JAODBJ010000354.1 GCA_025463905.1 Actinomycetes bacterium | reverse complement strand
AGCGCGAGGCCGACGTCTTCGTCGAAGCCTCGCAGAGGCGTCGATCCGATCGGTGACGCGACGAACCGGCCGGTCGTGTCGATCTCGTGCGCAAGCGCGGCCGGGGCGACCACGGTGCTCGGCTCGGCTTGCGCGACGAGCCGGGCGGCGAGATTCACCACCGGGCCGAAACAGTCGCCGTAGCGAACGAGAACGTCGCCGGCGGCCACACCGGCCCGCAGCGGCGGGAGGTTATCGTCGGCTTCGACTTCTCCGACGAGCGTGATCGCGATGTCGCACGCGGCGTCGACTGTGGGCGCGCTGAACATCACTTCGTCGCCGATCAGCTTCACGATGCGGCCGCCGGTCGCGTTCACCACCGTCGCGGCGCGGGATTCGAACCGGCCGAGCGTCCGGCCGAGCTCCGCAAACGACACCCGACCCGCGAGTGCCGTCGACCCGGTGAGGTCGGCAAAACCGATCGCGAGGTACCGCGCGTCGTAGCCCGGGGCTTCGCCCGCCGCAACGTCGCGCAGCGGGCGGCGGGCGAGTTCGAGGTGGTGGCGGAGCAGCACTTCGAGCGCGTGCATGAACGGCTCTACGAGCGCGGCGGCCCTTGCGTTCTCCTCAGCGAGCGCGAGCAGGGTGGGATCGCGCACGGACGCCGGCGCGCCGATCGACACGATGAACGCCGAGATGAGCGCGTCGGCGAGGCCGGCCATCAGTTCGCCGAGCATCCGGGCGAGCTGCATGCCGACGTCCTCGCCGAACAACACGAGACCCGCCTGGAACGAGGTCAGGAGGTCGGCGGTTTCCTCGTACGCGACGGGCGCGTCGAGCCCGCCGTAGGGCAGACCGAATGCTCGCCAGAGGTTCGCGACGACATCGGGCTCGATGTTCCCGCGTTCGGCCAGCTGCGCCAGGCTCAGACGAGCGCCCTTGGGTCGCAACGCGAGCATGCTCGCGGTCACGGGAAGCTCGTCCCGGAACTCGAGCAGGTCGTCGGTGGTCGCGCCGAGGCCGACGAGGTACTCCAAGAGCTTGAGACGCCCGGCGGCGTCCGGCGCGCCCGCGTCGTACAGGCCGAGTGCCTCGAGCTGGTGGAGCAGCGCGCCGTCGATGCGGCAACCTTACGAGCGTTTCTAACGACTGATGGGGACGCGCACGACGAAGCGGGCACCGCCGCCATTCTCACCTTCGACCGAAGCATCGCCGCCCATCGCGTGCGCGAGCTCGCGCACGATCGCAAGGCCGAGGCCCGTGCCTACCGCGCGTCCCGCGGCGCCGCGCCCGGTGTAGAGCCGCTCGAACACCCGGCGCACGTCGTCGGCGGGGACGCCCGGCCCGTCGTCGGCAACGGTGATCGTCAGTGCAGTGCCGTCGTGCTCTACCGAGACGTCGACGCGCGCAGTCGCGTACTTCAGCGCGTTCTCCACGAGATTGGCAACGATCTGTGCGAGACGGTCGGCATCGACATCGGCGTCGACGATGCCGTTGCGCTGCACCGCCAACACCACCCCCATATCGGATGCGGCGGGCACGAACGCCTCCGCTGCATCACTCACAACCTCGGCGGCATCGCACGGCCGGGGACGCAGTGAGAACTGGTGGGAGTCGAGCCGCGACAGGTCGAGGAGATCGCGCACGAGGCGTTCGAGGCGGCGGGCCTCGGCGGTGATCACTGAGGCGGCGCGCTTGCGCGCTTCGGGATTGCTGTCGTCGAGGGTGCCGTCGCCCAGCGCTTCGGCATAACCGCGGATGGACGTGAGCGGGGTGCGCAGGTCGTGGCTGATGCTGAGCAGGAACGCGCGCTCGGCACCGCGCGCGTGTTCCAACTGTTCGGCCATGGTGTTGAGCGTCGTCGCGAGCGACGCCACTTCGTCGTCAGCGTGCTCGGGCAGTGACGCGCGCGCGGAGAGATCGCCCGCCGCGAGACGGCGCGCGGTCTCCTGGATCTCGCGCACCGGTTTGGTCATGCGCCGCGCGAGCCAGAACGCGATTCCCATCGCGATGAGGAGCGTCGCGCCGCCGGCGACCAAGAACAGCGGGCCGGCGCGCCCGACGACGTTGGTCTTCAGCTGCGTGGTGAGGATGATCACCGGTTGCCCGAGGATCGCCGACTTCTGCGGGAAGAGGTCGGAGGGGCGGGCCAGGAACACCGTCGAGCCGATCGAGCCGGTCACAGAGTCGCCCGCGCTGAGCGCGTCGGGCAGCAGCAGCGCGACATGGCGTGCGAGCGGGTCGGGAAGCGCGTAGGCCTGCGCCGTCTCCGGAGTTCGGATCAGGAGGCGAAGCCGGGTGTCGTTCCCGTCGATGATCGAACCGTTCTGGAGGAACACCGCCCGTGCGTTGCCTAATCGCAACACGAGCGCGATCGCGGCGATCGCATTCACGCGCGGCCGGCCGGCTTGCGGGCGGAACTCGGCGGCGAACACTTTGCGTAACGATCGTGTGCCGGTCTCTACGACGCCGAACTTCTTTTCGAGGTCGGAGATCGCGTTCTGTTTCGCAGTGCTGCGCACGAGGAGATAGGTCGTCGCGCCGGCCACCGCGACGACGCCGAACGCAAGCGCGACGAACGCGACGAGCATCCGGGTGCGCAGGCTGCGGCGGCCAGTCATCGTCAGCGCTTCGTGTCGAGCCGGTACCCGACGCCACGCACCGTGGAGATCTGCAGCGCGTCGCCCACCTTCTTACGAACCTGCGCGATGTGCACGTCGACCGTGCGAGCGTCGCCGAACCAGTCGTATCCCCACACGCCGTCGAGGATCTGCTGGCGGGAGAGCGCGAGCCCCGAACGTTCGGCAAGGAACCGCAAGAGGTCGAACTCCTTCGTGGTGAACGCAACAACCTCGCCGTCGACCACCACCTCCCGCCTCCCGATGTCGATGGTCACGCCGCCGGCCTGCACCATCTCGGATGGGCTCGCGGTGCCGTCGGAGCGGCGCAGCACGGCTTTGACGCGCGCGACCAACTCGGCGGGGGAGAACGGCTTCGTCACGTAGTCGTCGGCGCCGAGCTCGAGGCCGAGGACCCGGTCGATCTCGCCGTCGCGGGCGGTGAGGAAGATCACCGGTACCTGGGAGGTCTGGCGCAGGCGCCGGCACACTTCGAGGCCGTCCATGTCTGGGAGCCCGACGTCCAGCACGACCAGGCGGGGGCGGTGCTCCGCCACGGCCTGCAGCGCCGCGCCACCCGTGCCGGCCTTCTGGACGCGAAAGCCCTCGCGTTCGAGGTACAGCTCGACCAAGTCCGCGATGTTGGGTTCGTCGTCGACGACCACCACCGTCCCGCGCTCCATGGGCCACATCGTCGCAGGTGCGACATAGGGGATCGTGAGCAGAGTGTGAGCGATGGGTGAAGTTGCCCGGGATTGTCCGCTCTCGGCCGAACGTCAAGCCTCGAGGGTGTTGGTACGCGCGACGTTGCCGATCCACTGGCCGCTTCGTTTCACGGTGCGCTCCTGGGTCGCTCGATCGACCGCGACGAGACCGAAGTGGGGCGCGTACCCGAGCGCCCATTCGAAGTTGTCGAGGAGCGACCAGGAGATGTAGCCGCGCACATCGAGGCCGTCCTCGATGCACGCGGCAAGGCCGGTGAGTGCCTCACGCACGAACGCGATGCGCGTGTCGTCGTCGTCGGTTCCGATGCCGTTCTCGGTCACGTACACGGGAACGCCGGCCACCTCTACCGCGTGGCGCACCGCCACTTCGAGCGCTTGCGGCCAGTACTCGTAGCCCATTGACTCCACGACTCGGACGCCCTCTTCGGGGCCGATCGGAAGGCCCTTGGCATCGAGACGCGTACGCGAATACGCCTGTACGCCGATGTAGTCGTCGCCACGCGATGCGTCGAGGAACTGGCCTTCGTGCATGTGCCGGATGCGGGTGAGGGTGTCCTCCGCGCCTTCGGGCGCCCACCAGTCGCCCATCGCGACGCACTGGCCCACCGGGAAGTTGCCCGGTCCGGCCTTCAGCGCGCCGTACGCCGTGCGGTGGGCGGCGATGAGGTTCTCGTTCACCTTGGAGTACTCGTGCATGTCGCGATGGCCGGGCGCGAAGTCGCCGACCAGGTAGCCCATCAACGACACGATGTTCGGCTCGTTGATCGTGCACGCGATCGCAATCTCGTCACCGAGGCGCGTAACCGCCCGTTCGCAGAACTCCCCGAAGCGGTCGGCGACGTCGGGTGCGTGCCACCCACCGCGCGACGCGAGCCAGCGCGGTGTCGTGAAGTGATGGAACGTGACGACCGGCAACACGTCGTTGTCGCGACAGGACGCGATCATCCGCGCGTAATGGTCGAGCGCGGCGGCCGAGAACTCGCCGGACTCCGGCTCGATCCGCGACCACTCGAGCGAGAAGCGGTACGCGCCGAAGCCCATGTCGGCAAGGAGCGCGATGTCGGCGGGATAGCGCCAGAAGTGGTCGCAGGTATCGCCCGACGGCTCGACACAGCGGGTGCCGTCGGCGTGCTCCCATGCCCACCAGTCGTTGTTCCAGTTGCCGCCCTCGACCTGGTGCGCCGCGGTGGCGACGCCCCACAAGAAACCGTCCGGAAAGGTGATCGTCACGGCGGTGGAGACTAGGAGCCCCGGTAGGCTTCCTGTCGAGATGACCGTGCTCGACGACATCCTCGCCGCCAAGCGCGACGAGGTGACGCTGCTGCACCAGCCCGCCACGCGCCGCGCCATCGAGAGAGCCGCGCTCGCCGCGCCCACGCCGCGCGACTTCGCCTCCGCGTTGCGTCGCGCCGACGGTGCCCTCGCCGTGATCGCCGAGTTGAAGCGGCGCTCTCCCTCCAAGGGTGACCTCGCGCCGGATCTCGACCCCGCGGTCACGGCCAAGGCCTACGAGGCCGGCGGTGCCGCGGCGCTGTCCGTGCTCACCGACCGGCCGTTTTTCGGAGGGTCGATCGACGACCTGCGCGCGGCACGAGAGGCAACCCAACTTCCGGCGTTGCGCAAGGACTTCACGATCGCCGAGATACAGCTGTACGAAGCCCGCGCAGTGGGTGCCGATGCGGTGCTGTTGATCGTGGCCGCCTTCCGCGACGACGCCTACCTGCGAGATCTCCACGATCTCGCGCGCGACCTCGGCCTGGCGGTGCTGGTGGAGACGCACGACGACGCTGAAGTCGAACGCGCGCTCGACCTTGGCGCGTCCATCATCGGCGTGAACAATCGCAGCCTGCAGACGTTCGCGGAAGACGTCGAGGTGGCGGTCGCGCTCGCCGATCGGCTGCCGCCCGAAGTGATCGCGGTGGCCGAGAGCGCGATCCGGACGCCGGAAGACGCGCAGCGGTGTGCGAGCGTTGGTTTCGACGCCGTGCTGGTGGGCGAGGCACTCGTACGTGCCGCCGACCCCACCTCGTTGGTACGAACGTTTGCGTCGAACCAGGTGACGACCAGGGGGGCAGCAACATGACGACCACCGACACCACCACGAGGTTTCAACTCGCCGAGAAGGATCTGCCGACCGCCTGGTACAACGCGCTCCCGGACCTACCGGAGCCGCTCCAGCCGCCGCTGCATCCCGGCACGCGAGAGCCGGTCGGTCCCGCCGACCTCGCGCCGCTGTTCCCGATGCCGCTCATCGAACAGGAGATGACGCAGGCGCCGTGGATCGACATCCCCGGACCGGTACTCGACATCCTGCGGCTGTGGCGTCCGACACCACTCGTGCGGGCGAGACGCCTCGAGCAGGCCCTCGGCACGCCGGCGCGGATCTACTACAAGGACGAATCGGTGTCGCCGGCGGGTTCGCACAAGCCGAACACCGCAGTCGCGCAGGCGTACTACAACGCGCAAGCGGGGACGAAGCGGCTCAGCACCGAGACCGGCGCGGGCCAGTGGGGTTCAGCCCTCGCGTTCGCGTGCGCGCAGTTCGACCTCGAGTGCAAGGTGTACATGGTCCGCGCGTCCTACGAGCAGAAGCCGTACCGGCGGGTGCTCATGGAAACGTGGGGCGCAAGCGTCGTCGCGTCACCCGTCGACGATCCGAACCACCCCGGTTCGCTCGGCACCGCGATCTCCGACGCTGTACGCGACGCCGCGACGCGCGACGACACGCACTACTCGCTCGGTTCGGTACTCAACCACGTGCTGTTGCACCAGACCGTGATCGGCCTCGAAGCGAAGGAGCAACTCGCGCTCGCGGGCGAGGAGCGCCCCGACGTTGTGGTCGGGTCGTGTGGCGGCGGCTCGAACCTCGGCGGGATTGCGTTGCCGTTCATGAACGACACGCGCGTCCGACTCGTCGCATTCGAACCGTCGTCGTGCCCCACCCTCACCAGCGGGAAATTCGAATACGACTTCGGCGACACTGCGGGCATGACGCCGCTGTTGCCGATGTACACGCTCGGCCACGATTTCGTGCCGCCGTCGATCCATGCCGGTGGCCTTCGGTATCACGGCGACTCGCCGATCATCTCGTCACTCGTGAAGACCCGGCGGATGGAAGCGGTCGCTTGCCCGCAAAGCAAGACGTTCGAAGCCGCGGTGCAGTTCGCCCGCACCGAAGGCAAGATCCCCGCGCCGGAAACCGGCCATGCGATCCGGGGCGTGATCGACGAAGCGCTCGCGGCAAAAGAAGCGGGGGAGGAGCGCGTCATTCTGTTCAACTACTCCGGTCACGGTTTCCTCGACCTCGCCGCGTACGACGACTACAACCACGGCCGCCTGGCCGACGAGTAGGCAGGCTCGTTCCGTCATGTTCGTGAAGATCTGCGGCAACACCACCGAAGAGGACGCGCTCCTCGCGACCGCGCTCGGCGCCGACGCGTTGGGGTTCATCTTCGCCCCGAGTCGCCGCCAGGTCCGTCCCGACGACGTTCGTTCGATCGTGAAGCGCCTCCCCCACGAAGTGATCACGGTTGGGGTGTTCGTGAACGAGCGGCCCGAACAGGTGGTGGAGATCGCGAGCACCGTCGGGTTGCACGGCGTGCAGCTGTCGGGGCGTGAACCGTTGTCGGAGGTGCGCTGGATCCGTGAGCGGCTCAAGTTCGTGATCCAGGGGTTCACCGCTGGCGATCCCGCGCTCGCGGCTGCCGCGAACGGCCCCGCCGACGTCTTGTTGATCGATTCGCCGAACCCCGGTTCGGGCCAGGTGTTCGACTGGCGACTGGCCGAGGGCGCGCCGGGCGGTGTCCGCATCCTCCTCGCCGGCGGACTCAACCCGGACAACGTGGGCGACGCCATCCGGCTGGTACGGCCATGGGGCGTCGACGTCGCCACCGGCGTGGAAGCCGCGCCCGGTCGCAAGGACCCGCGGAAGCTCCGCCGTTTCATCGAAGCCGCCCGAGGCGGCGGCGAAGCGCTGGCCGAACCGCTCGCGGAGCCAATCCGCGATCGTGATCCCAGCCGTGGGCCGTACGACTGGCAAGCCGACCTCTCCTAACCGCCCCGAATCCCTCCCAATCGGCGTCACGAATGCGCCCTCAGGACGCAATCGGCGACGCAGGTTCGGGTAATGGGGGCGTCTTCACGGAATCATGACCACGTTCTGACGCTGAGCGCGCGCAGTGAGTGCAATCTCCAGGCATCCCACGATGCAAGGAGACACCATGTTGAAGCGATGGATTACGGGCCTGCTGGCCGGCGCCACCCTGGTTGGCGGATCGATGGTCGGCCTCATGCCGGGCGCGGCGGCCGCCGGCGGGGCTGGTGCCACCACTTGTCCGACCGGCCACTACCCGGCTGACGTCGTCGGAGGACGCCCGACGCTCGCGCACGTCGGAGCCACCGGCATGGCGCTGTGGGCCGACCATTTCGGCTGGCACCTGCGGGTGAGCGAGGCGGGCAAGGACCGAGCCGTCTTCACCGGCCAGATCGTCACTGACGGTGTCATCAAGGACATCGCTCGGCGAACCGAAGGCGGCGATCTGGTCCTCGACGCCGGCACGCACCGGGTGCTGTACCGGTTCACGAACTACGGCGCGGTCGACGGCATCGACTTCGTGGTGCCGTGCAGTTCCTACGTGCGCTTCGCGGTGTCGATGAACCACACCGCCCTGCCCACCAGCCACATCGTGCTCGGCGCCGGGAACGCGCACCCGGCGAGCAACCCGTTCACCATCAGCAAGATCTCTTAGGAACCTCTCAGGAAGAACTCGTAAGCGCCGGACGGGCGGCCCGTATCATCGGGCCGCCCGACCGCCATCTTGGAGCCGTCCGCTGATGCCCGTCCCCGCTCGCGGTCTCGCCGTGGAACTCGGCCCGCCCGGCCCCGAACCGACCGGTCTCGGCCGCTTCGGGGAGTTCGGCGGCCGATACGTCCCCGAAACCCTTGTGGCCGCGCTCGAACAACTCGAGCGTGAGTTCCGCGCCGCGTGGACCGATGACGCGTTCAAGCGGGAGTACGCCGACCTGCTCGGTTCGTACGCGGGTCGGCCCACTCCGGTCACCGAATGCGCCAACCTCTCCGAACGTCTCGGCGTGCGGGTGCTCCTCAAACGCGAGGACCTCACGCACACCGGTTCGCACAAGATCAACAACGTGCTCGGCCAGGCGCTGCTCACCCGGCGGATGGGCAAGCGGCGCGTGATCGCCGAAACCGGCGCCGGTCAGCACGGGGTCGCGACCGCGACCGCCGCCGCGTTGTTCGGCCTCGACTGCACGGTCTACATGGGCGCGGTCGACGTCGAGCGGCAAGCGCTCAACGTGTGGCGCATGCGGTTGCTCGGCGCCGACGTCGTGCCGGTCAACTCCGGCAGTGCCACGTTGAAGGACGCGGTGAACGACGCGATGCGGGAATGGGTCGCGAGCGTCGAGCGCACCCACTACTGCCTCGGGTCCGCGATGGGGCCGCACCCGTTCCCGTGGATGGTGCGCGAGTTCCAGCGGGTAGTGGGCGACGAAGCGCGGAAACAGTGCCAGGCGATCCTCGGCGCCGATCCCGACTACGTGGTCGCGTGCGTTGGCGGCGGTTCGAACGCGATCGGCACGTTCAGCGCCTTTGTCGAGAGCAACGCGAAGCTCGTCGGTGTCGAGGCCGGCGGTCTCGGGCTCGAATCAGGCCACCATGGAGCGGCGATCGCGCGTGGCGTGCCCGGTTACGTGCACGGCATGCGTTCGCTCTTCCTCCAAGACGAGTTCGGCCAGGTGCTCGAAGCCACGTCGATCAGTGCCGGCCTCGACTATCCCGGCGTCGGCCCGGAGCACGCGATGCTCGCGGCGAGCGGCCGCGCCGAGTATTTCTCTGCCACCGACGACGAAGCGTTGCTCGGTTTCAAACTGCTGTCGGCCACCGAGGGCATCGTGCCCGCCCTCGAACCGGCGCACGCGATCGGGTGGTTGCAGCGCGAGGCGGGCCGGTCGGTTCCCGCGGGCTCGACGGTGCTCCTCACGCTGTCGGGTCGGGGCGACAAGGACGCAGCCCAAGTCGCCGAGATGCTCGGCGAGCAACTGTGAAGCTCGAGGCGCATCTCCGCGCGGAGCGCGACAACGGGCGCAAGCTCCTCGTCCCGTACGTGACGGGCGGACTCGGCGCGCAGTGGTTGGACGTGGTTCGGGCCGTCGTCGCGGCCGGTGCCGACGCGGTGGAGGTCGGTATCCCGTTCTCGGACCCGATCATGGATGGCAAGACGATCCAGGAGGCGAGCCAGCGGGCCCTCGACCTCGGTGCCACGCCGATCGGGGTGATCACCCAACTCGGCCAACTCGACGTCGGCGTTCCGGTCGTGGTGATGACCTACTACAACCTGATCGCCCGCCTGGGGCACGAACGCGCCGCCAGCGC
>JAODBJ010000339.1 GCA_025463905.1 Actinomycetes bacterium | reverse complement strand
CGAAACTCTCAACGGAAAGAAACCAACCGAGCAACTCGCCGAGTTCATTGCGATGACCGGTTGAAACCGCCGTCCCCTATCGACGCACGCCTATCGACGCCGGCAGGCGTCGAGGATGACGAGGGGGTAGCGGTTGGTGATGCGGCCGATCGTGGCGTGCTCGACCGACAGTTCGACGTCGATTGCGTCGCTGAGGTCGACGCGGCCGACGAACGTCACCGCGTCCGCCGCTACGTCGCCGGCGAAGCGATGTGCATGCCCGTCGACGAGCACTTCGATCGTCGCGTCGCGCAACGTGTCGGCCCGCTCGCTCACGACGTGCACGAGACCTTCACGCGGTTCGACCATCGGCAGCACGGGCCGGCACGCGTCGCGCATGGCGAAGTAACCGCGCTTGGGTACGCGCTCGTGGTCGAGCACCGACCAGGTGACGGCCGGATAACCGTCGGCGAAACTGAACTGCGCGAAGCCGCCGGTGGGCGCGTACTTCACGCGACGCAGGTCTTCGATTTGGAGTTGGAGCAACGCGGCTTGGTAGGCCTGGGTCGCTTCTCGCCACTCGTCGAACGACTTGCAATCCTCGGGCGGTACGTAGCGATCGAATGGGCGACGCTGCAACGCGTGCCGAGCGGTCAACGTTGCCCAGTCGAGATCGGGCCAACGTTGCGGTTCCATCCAGTCGCACGAGTCGGGCACCGCTTGCGCACCGAACTCGCTGACGTAGCGCGCAAGCCGCGGCAACGTGCGGAGCGCCGGCGCGAGGCCCGCCATGTCGCCGTGATACCAACCGAAATACGCATGGGTGTCGGTGCCGCGGCTCGTCGCGCTCGGTAGCACGCCGGAGTGGCGCACCACGGGTCTCGTCGGGTCGCACCGGCCGATCTGGCGCGCGACCGACCGGTCGAGCACGTCCTTGTTCCACGTAGGGAGGAACATCGACGCGCCGTACTTCACCGCGCTGCCGGGCCGCATCCGCTCGCCGGTTGGTGCGTCGAGCGCGAGCGGTTCGTTGTGCGCGCACCACAGCACGACCGAGGGACGGTGGCCGAGAAGGTCGACCATCGCACGCGCTTGGCGTACGGCCTGGCGGCGCACGCTGCGCGCGTATCCCCATTGCAACGGGAAGTCCTGCCACACGAGGAGCCCGCGCTCGTCGGCGGCGTCGTAGAACTCGGGTCGCGTCACGTGGCCGTGCACCCGCAGCAGGTCGAGGTTCGCGTCGATGGCGCGGTCGACATCGCCGCGCAACTCTTCGACGGTCGCCTCGGCGAGCGCCATGCGCGCCGGTCCCTGGTTCGATCCCATGGTGAACAGGCGTTCGCCGTTCACGATGAATGTCCAGTCCTCGAAGCGCACCTCTCGCAGCGCGGTGACGACCGAGCGACGGTCGCTCACGCCTCCACCGGCGAGCACTTCGACGTTGACGCGGCAGCGCGGTTGGTCACCGAGACGGCGCGGCCACCACCGCGCCGGGCTCTCCACGTCGATCGTGAACGTGAGGTGGTTGTCGCCGAGCGCGAGCGCGAGATCGCGCTGGTGCGACGCGATCAGCGTGCCGTCATCGTCGTACACGGTGGCGACAAGAAGCGCGGGCGGCGGCGGCTCTCCGTCGGTGGCCGCGTCGACCGTGACGTCGACCGCGAGGCGCGCCCGCTCCATCGACGCTTCCGGGCACAGCACCCGCATCCGCCCGATTCGCAGCGGGCCGGTCGTGGTGATCCGCAGCGGGCGCCACAAGCCGCCGGGGTTCCAAAGTGGGTCCAGGTTGTCCCAGTGTGAGAAGACGCCTGTGATGGTTCGCTTCGCGGTGCGATCACGCTGCGGCGGACACGCCACCTCGATCGCGAGGGTGTGCGTTTCGTCGCGTTCGAGTTGTTCGCTCACGTCGAACGCATGGGGCGCGAAGTAGCCCTCGGTGGCGCCGATGTAGGCGCCGTCCAGCCACACGTCGCCGTAGTAGAAGCAGCCGTCGAGCTCGAGGAAGCGGCGTTCGGCTCCCTCCACTGCCGTGTTGCTGACGGTATTGAACGTGCGCCGGTAGAGGAGCGGCCCGTCGAAATCGGCGAAGGCAGGAGTGGAGCGCCAATGGCCGGGCACGTCGATCGGCGCCCACGCGCCATCGTCGTATGACGGTTGCGTGAACTCCTTCGAGAGGTCGCCTTCGCTCGCGTGCGCGCGCCACGAACCGCCGAGGTCGACGTTCGCCCCGTCGGTCCGCCCGTTCCCGTCCATCGAACCCGCAGGCTACGGGGCGAGTGTCGCCTTCCGGAGGCCGGACATACACTCGCCGCGATTCTGCGACGAGGGAGCGCGCGCTAATGAGTCGACCCGCAACGCTGGGAGAACTGCGATCCAGCGGCTGGGTGTCACGCCCGGTCAAAGAGGAAATCCGCGCGAACACCGTGAGCGCGTTGGCCGAGAGCCGTCCGCTCGTGGACGGTGTCATCGGTTTCGAAACGACGGTCTTGCCCCAGCTCGCGAACGCGTTGCTCGCGGGTCACGACGTGATCTTCCTTGGTGAGCGGGGCCAGGCGAAGACGCGCATCATCCGCGCGCTCACGAACTTGCTCGACGAATGGTCGCCGATCGTCGCCGGCAGTGAGATCAACGACGACCCCTACAACCCGATCTCGCCCTACGCGCGTCACCTCATCTCCGATAGGGGTGACGAAACACCGATCGAGTGGGTGCACCGCGAGCGGCGCTTCGGCGAGAAGCTGGCCACCCCCGACACATCGATCGCGGACCTCATCGGCGAAGTCGACCCGATCAAGGTCGCGGAGGGCCGCTACCTCTCCGACGAACTTACGATCCATTACGGGCTCGTACCGCGCACCAACCGCGGCATCTTCGCGATCAACGAATTGCCCGACCTCGCAGAGCGCATCCAGGTCGGATTGTTGAACGTGCTCGAAGAGCGCGACGTCCAGATCCGGGGCTACAAGATCCGCCTTCCCCTCGACATCGTGCTCGTCGCGTCGGCCAACCCCGAGGACTACACGAACCGCGGCCGCATCATCACGCCACTGAAAGACCGCTTCGGCTCGCAGATCCGAACCCACTACCCGCTCGACAGCGACGTAGAGATGGCCGTCATCGCCCAGGAGGCACGCGCGCTGTCCGCCGAGGGGCTCTCGGTGTCGGTCCCCACGTTCATGACCGAGATCGTCGCCGAGATCAGCCAGCTCGCGCGGCGGTCGCCGCACATCAACCAACGTTCCGGTGTGTCGGCGAGGTTGTCGATCACGAACTACGAGACGCTCGTCGCGAACGCCGCTCGCCGGTCCTTGTCGGTCGGTGAGCGCGAAGTCGTGCCGCGCGTGTGCGACCTCGACGCGCTCGCAGCTTCGACGGCCGGCAAGGTCGAGATCGAAACCCTCGAAGACGGGCGCGAGTCGCAAGTGCTCGAACGGATCGTGAAGGCGGCGACGCTCGAAGTGTTCCGTGCACGGGTCCGGCCCGAGCGGCTCGGCCCGATCGTCTCCGCGTTCGAAGAGGGCCTGTCGGTGAACACCGGCGAGGACGTCGCGTCGGGCGATTACGCGGAGGTGCTTCCGCAATTGCCGGGCCTTTCGGCCGTGCTCTCCGACCTCGGTGTAGGCGAATCGCCTGCTGCGGTCGCGTCCGCGATCGAGTTCGTGCTCGAAGGCCTGCACCTCACGAAACGGCTCAACAAAGACGCGGTCGGCGGGCGCGCCGTCTTCCGCGCTCGCTAGGCGCCGCGAGGGCGTCGCGCGTAGCCGGCCATGAGCGCGGCACTGCCGCGCGCTTCGCGGTTGCGATCAAAGAGACCGAACTCGACGTCGTACCCGTGGTTCCATTCGTAATTGTCGACGCCGGTCCAGTGGAAGAAGCCGCGCACGTCGATGCCGTCGGCGAGCGCGTCCTCCACGGTCTGTAACGACTCCGACAGCACATCGCATCGCCACGCGTCGTCTTCGGTACCGATGCCGTGCTCGCAAATGAGGAGCGGCCGGCCGGGAAGCTCGTCGGCCAGACGGTGCAGCACGATGCCGAGGCCTTCGCTCCACGGCGCGTACCCGAGCGGTCCGACCGTTGCATTCGGCGGGTAGGGAACCAATCTGCCGTCGGCGGCGACGCCGGTCGCGCTGTAGTAAGAGAACCCGACCAGGTCGCACGCTTCCCGCAAATCGGGAACCTCGCGCGAGGGCCGGTCGGGAAGTTCGAGCACTCCATCACGGTCGGCGCGCATCCACGCGTCCCAGATCGTTTCTTCCAACAGCCGTTCGGTGTTGTCGGCTGGGACCGTGTTCGCCATCGTGAACAACGGCGAGAGACTGTGGATCGTCGCGACGGGTTTGCCGCCCCCACGCAGTTCGCGCCACGCGTCGCGCTGCGCGAGCAGCGTTGCGCCGAGGACGTCGAACACCTTGCGCCAGTCGCGCTTGGCTACCGAACGCCCACCCTGGGAGTAGATGGCGGCGTACGCCGAAGGTTCGTTGATGGGCTTCCACCCGAACACGAGGTCGCCGAAGGTTTCCGCGCAGAACGCGACGTGGCGTGCCCAGTAGTAGGAGCGGGCCCGGTCGTCGACGAAGCCGCCTTCGCCCATCTCGGTGAACCACCCCGGCAGGGTGAAGTGGTGCAAGCACACCCACGGGTGCACGCCGGCGGCCTTCGCCGCGTCGAGCACGGCGCGGTAGTGCTCGACGGCGGCGCCGTCACGTTTGCCCTCGCGAGGCTCGATGCGTGCCCACTCGATCGAGAGACGGTGGTGGGTGAGGCCGTGCTCCGCATAGAGCGCGAAATCCTCGGCGTATCGCGTCGCGAACCCGTTGCCCTCGCCCGAGCGCGGTACGAGGCCGCGCTGCTCGAGCGCGAACCAGTCGCCGTCAGGTGCGGCACCTTCGGCCTGCGTCGACGACGCACCGGTGCCCCACCAGAAATCGTCGGGGAATGCCACGCCGACGGACGGTAGCGGCCCGGCGCTCGTCGCGGCCCGGCGCTACCCTCCCTTCATGTCCGGCGCGCGCTTCAGGTACTCGCGATGGGATGGCTCGCAGGTCGGGTTCGACCTCGATGCCGACGCGCTCCTCGAGGAGATGACGGACGATCTCCTCTACCACGGCGACCTGAATGCCGCGTTGCGCCGCATGTTGCAGCAGGGCTTCCAAGATCGCGATGGCAACCGCCTCCAGGGCATGCGCGAGATGCTCGAGCAGCTCAGGGAACGCCGCCGCGAATACCTCGATCGGTACGACCTCGGCGGCGTCTACGAAGACATCGCGAATCAGCTCGACGAGATCGTCTCGCAAGAACGTGAAGGCATCGACCGCCGCGTCGACGAAGCGCGCTCCACCGGCGACAAGCGCCGCGAGGAGTTGCTCGAAGATCTCGCCCGCGAACGGCGCGAGCAGCTCGACCAGCTCCCGCCCGACCTCGCGGGCCGCGTGGCCGATCTCCAGGAATACGACTGGATGGACGACGCCTCGCGTCAGCGTTTCGAAGAGCTGATGGACCAGCTCCGCCAGCAGTTGCTCGACAGCATGTTCAATCAGCTATCGCAAGGCATGTCGCAGATGTCGCCCGAGCAGATGGCGCGCATGAAAGACATGATGAGCGAGCTCAACCAGATGCTCGAGCAGCGAGAGCGCGGTGAGGAACCCGACTTCGAAGGGTTCATGGAGCGCTACGGGGATTTCTTCCCGGGCAATCCCCAGACGCTCGACGAGCTGCTCGAACAGATGGCGCGCTCGATGGCGCAGATGCAGCAGATGCTCAACTCGATGACTCCCGAGCAACGCGCGCAGCTGCAACAACTCTCGGATTCGTTGCTCGAAGACATGGACCTGCGGTGGCAGGTCGAACAACTGGGCAACAACTTGCGGCAGGCCTTCCCGCAGATGGGGTGGGGCCAGCGGATGCCGTTCCGCGGCGACGAGCCGCTCCCGCTCGACCAGATGGGCGGCTTGCTCGACCAGCTCGGCGACATCGACGCGCTCGAGCACATGCTGCGCAACACGACGCAACCGGGCCAGCTCGCAGAGGTCGACCTCGACCAGGCCCGTCAACTGCTCGGCGACGACGCCGCCCGCTCGCTCGAAGAACTCGCTCGCCTCGCGAAGATGCTCGAAGAAGCGGGCCTCATCGAACAGCGAGAAGGCCGGCTGGAACTCACCCCGAAAGGCATCCGCCGTATCGGCCAGCGCGCGCTCGGAGACCTCTTCCGTCGGCTGCTCCAAGATCGCAGTGGCCGCCACGACGTCGAGCACTCAGGCGCCGGCAACGAACGCGCGCACGACCACAAGCCCTACGAGTTCGGCGATCCGTTCCACCTCGACGTGAATCAGACGATCCGGAACGCGATCTGGCGGCAGGGATCGGGCACGCCGGTCCGGCTCATGCCCGAAGACTTCGAGATCGAACGCACCGAACAGTTGACCCGTTCGTCGACGGTGCTGATGCTCGACGTGTCGTTGTCGATGGAGATGCGCGGCCGGTTCCTCGCCGCGAAGAAAGTCGCGATGGCGCTGCACGCGCTGATCTCCACGCAGTTCCCGCGTGACTATCTCGGGATGGTGAGCTTCGGTCGCGTCGCACGCGAGGTGAAGCCCGAACGCCTCCCCGAAGCGACGTGGGACTTCGAATGGGGCACGAACATGCAGCACGCGTTGCTGCTCGCCCGCCGGATGCTCGGCCAACACGGTGGCGGCCGCAAGCAGATCATCATGATCACCGACGGCGAACCGACCGCCCACATCGAGGGCGGTGAGGCCTGGTTCGACTATCCGCCTTCGCCGCGCACCATCGAGATGACCTTGCGAGAGGTGCAGCGCTGCACCAAGGAAGACATCCGCATCAACACGTTCATGCTCGAAGACAACTTCTACCTCCGGGAGTTCGTCGAGCGGATGATGCGGATGAACCGGGGCCGCGCGTTCTTCACCACTCCCGAGACGCTCGGCGACTACGTGCTCGTCGACTTCCTCGAGCAGAAGCGTCAGCAGCGCCGCGCCAGCTAGAAGCCGGCCCGTCCCGGGACCAATTCGGGATGATGCGGTGTTGGATGGGTGGCAGAGAGGAGAAATCGATGAGCGAACCGATTTCGAAGAACCAGCTACCGACCACCGACGACGAGTGGCGGGTACGGCTTACGCCCGAGCAGTTCGAGGTCGCCCGCAAGGCGGGGACCGAGCGGGCCTTCACGGGCGAGTACTGGGATTGCCACGAGGACGGCACGTACACGTGCGTCTGTTGCGGGATGCCGTTGTTCTCGTCGAAGACGAAGTTCGAGTCGGGGAGTGGTTGGCCGAGCTTCTACGAGCCGATCGACGACACCCGCGTCGACGAAGACACGGACCGCAGTTACGGCATGGTGCGTACCGAAGCGCGCTGCGATCATTGCGGCGCGCACCTCGGGCACGTGTTTCCCGACGGTCCCGAACCGACCGGCCTGCGTTACTGCATCAACTCGGCGTCCCTCCGCCTCATTGAAGACGAAGCTTGAGCCGAGGATCAGCGGCGCACGGAGTGGGCCGCCCGAGGCGGGGCCAGAGCGGCCCGGCCTCCGGCCTAGAGCGGTCAAGCGAGCAGGGTGCGGTAGAGGTCGTACGTCTCGGCGTCGAATGCGACGAGCCGTGCGACCTCGACCGCAGTGGCGGCGCCCCGCAACGCTTGCACCGCAATCTCCGCCGCTTCGCGTTTCGGGTAGCCGTAGATGCCGGTCGAAAGAGCGGGGAACGCGATGGAGCGGGCGCCTAGCTCGTCGGCCACTTCGAGCGACCGCCGGTAGCACGACGCCAACTCGTCGGGTTCGCCGCGATCGCCGCCCTGCCACACCGGCCCGACGGCGTGGATCACCCACCGCGCCGGTAAGTGAAACCCGGGTGTCGCGACGGCCTCCCCGGTACTGCAGCTGAGGCCCGCGCAGGCGGCGTCGAGCTCGGGTCCGGCCGCGGCGAAAATCGCGCCGCAGACGCCGGCGCCCCGGGCGAGCGACGCGTTCGCCGCATTCACGATCGCATCGACGTCTTCTTCGGCGATGTTCCCCCGCGCCGTCACGATTCGCACGCCGCAAGTGTGGACCTGTGAAAGCAGGCACAGGAAGCCCACGCGGCTCCATCCAGAACCAGCCAGTGCCGAGATGTTGGACACACCCGGCCGCGACGTGCGACCGCAAGGAGACCATTCGTGCCAGCGCTCACCATCGGCGTCACGGCGGCCCGTTTCGAGGCCTGCAAGCGAGGATTGGCCGCGAACTACGCCGCCATCCTGGCTCGCCGCGAAGACGTGTCGGTGTGCGTCGTCGATACCGACAGCCGCAGCTGCGACGTCGGAACCCGGCTGGCGATCAGGGGCACGTCACTCCAGCGCTTCGCGGCGCCGCGGGTGGCCGGCAAAGGCGCCATCCTCCCGGCGCGGGCGCTCCCTCGCCTGGTCTTCCCCCCGCTTTCGGTGCTCCCGGTGGAGCCGGCGTTCATCGATCTCGACTTCGGCCTTGCGTACGACGCCGCGCTCGCCGCGGTTCGCGAGGCCTTCGACGTCGTGGTCGTGGACCTGCCGGTCGGGGCCGGACGTCCGGGGCCGACGCTCGACGGCCGGATGGTCGACAAGGTCGACGTCCTGCTGATCGCGGCAACTCCCGACCGTTCGGCGCTGGCGGCGACGCTGCGCCATCTGGAACTGTTCGAAGAAGCGCTCGATCGAGGCGCGGTCGCGCCCCACGTCCGGGCCGCAGCGGTGATGACGGGCGACGAAGGTTCGACGCTGCTCGACCCCATCGATGTTGCGGAGATGCTCGGCGACGGTCTGATCGGCCACGTGCCGCAGCTGTGGGGTCGGTCACTGCCGAACTTCGGTTTTGGGCCGACGTTGGGCGTCGCGTTTCTCGAGGCGGAAATCGACCGCATGCACGCCCTGCTCTCGGTCCAGCCTCGTTCGGGCGACGCAGTGACGCTCCAACGCACGCGCTAGCGCACTCCACACTCGCTCAGCGCGCTCCACCCCGTCATTTTGGACCGTTACGCGGCTTTCTGGGCGCGCAACGAGACACGAATATCGGGCTTCCCCTTGCGGGCCAGCGGATCGGCCGACAAGATGACACCAGTGTAATTTCAAGAAGGGCATTCGCGGGTGCTTTACCCGCAATCGCCAAAGCAGTCGGCGGCTAGTGCAGCTATCTGGTGGAAGTCAGGCGAGGGAGGCAGCCGATGCGGGAAATGCTGATGCAACTCGAGGTCGACGTTTTGGACCGGCGTTGGCAAGAACGTGCCAACTGCCTCGGGGTCGACCCGGACCTCTTCTTTCCGGAGCGCGGCGCCTCCACGAAGGAAGCGAAGGGTGTGTGCGCCGGATGCGAGGTGCGGCTCGAGTGCCTCGAGTACGCGCTGCGACACGGCGAGAAGTTCGGCATCTGGGGTGGGATGTCCGAGCGGGAGCGACGCCGCTTGCGCCGCCAGCGTGCCCTCGCGCGCCGTGGTCTCGCCTCAGCCTGACCTACGCGACTTGGTCGCCCGGGAGCCATCGGGGCGGGCGCCCCGCCCGGTTCTCGATGGCGGCGCCCGCGTCAAGACCGCTCCAGGCGAGGAACTCGTCGCTGCAGCGGTCGAGTTCACGACGGGGGATGAGGCCGACCAGCTCAACCGCGGCAACGTCGGTCTTCTCTTGACGCGCGAGCACGCGTACTCGCCGGCACGCGTGCTCCACGCCAGTGCGGTCGAGGTCGATGAGGTTCATCGACACTTGCGCACGCTGCACGGACTCGAGCAAGAACCCGAGGGCCCGTACGCCAGGAAGGCCGCCCGTCTCCTCTCGCACGCTTCGGGCGATGCGTCGAGCGACGTCGACCTCCCGGGTCAGGAGCAGGCAGTTGACCGCCACGAGCGGCGGCCGCACCCCGACCGCGGTGGCGCCGAGGTGCTCGTGAGGTTCGACGGGACCGAAGTCGGGCATGCGGCTCGAGAACGCGGTGCGACGCGCGTGGGGTAGCGACCTCCGCCGCGGGTCGGCGTCGCCGAAGAGGAACACCGGAACCCGGTACGCCGCGGACCACCAGCGACCGAACGATTGCGCGGCGCGCACCGCGATCTCCTGGGAGCCGGGCGTGCCGCCGAGCGGCACGAACGGGACCACATCGAGTGCACCGAGAAGCGGGTGTACGCCGTGGTGGCCGACCAGCGACACGTTGTGCGCGACGGCGACCGCAAGCGCGCGAGCGGCGACCTGCGCATCCCTCGTACCTGCCTGGGCCAGCGTGAACACGGTCCGGTTGTGGTCGGCATCGCTGTGCACGTCGCACAACGCGTCACCGCACGCGTCAGCAAGCGCGCGCAACACGGTCATGTCGCGGCCTTCCGACACGTTGACGACGCACTCGATCACCGGCCCAGGGTAAGAGGCTCAAAGCGCCCCAGGTGGATAGCCTCGCCCTCCACATGCGCATCGGCCTCGCGCTGCCGCAGTACGACTACTCCGTCCCCGGTGAGCGACCGCTGACCTTCGAGACGCTTCTCGCGCACGCGCGAACCGCGGAACGGGTCGGCTTCGAATCGCTGTGGTTGTCGGACCACTTGTTCCTCGACTTGGCGAAGTACGGCGGGACCGACCGGCGCGAAGCCTGTTACGAGCCCATCGTGACGTTAAGTGCGTTGGCGCGCAGCGTCCCGCGCGTGCGGCTCGGCACCCTGGTGCTGCTCGAAGCGTTGCGACCGGCGACCGTGCTTGCGAAAGCGCTCGCGACCGTCGATCGTGTCGCGGGTGGGCGGCTCGATGTGGGGCTCGGTGCGGGTTGGTACGAGCCCGACTACGAAGCCATCGGGTTCTCGATGCCGAGCCCCGGCGAACGCCTGGCGCGACTGCGCGAGGCGGTCGAGGTGGTCACGGCCATGTTGGCCGGTGGCCCGGTCGACTACGACGGCGTCTACCAGCGCGCGAGCGGTGCCGAGCCGTGGCCGCGACCGCTGCAAGAGCCGCGGCCACGGGTGTTCGTGGGTGGCAAGGGCGATCGCTTGCTGCGGCTCGTGGCCCGCCACGCCGACGGGTGGAACACGTGTTGGACGTGGACGTTCGACGCGTACCGCGAACGACTCGATGTACTCGCCCGTGAGTGCGAAGCGATCGGACGCGACCCGGCGTCGGTGTGGCGAACGCTCGGGTTGTACGCGCTGTGCGGTGAGAACGAGGCCGACCTCCGCCGCCGCTACGCGCGGCTGCAAGAGCGGTCGCCGGGGATTCTCGACGGGGTGGACCTCGACACGTACCGGAAGGGACGGCTGGTCGGCACGGTTGAGGAAGTGCAGGCGCAGGCCGATGAATGGGCGGGCCTCGGCGTCGAAACGCTCGTGGTCGGTGCCGGCGCCGTGCCGTTCCAGGTGGGCGCGCTCGACGACGTGGAGATGCTCGCGGCCGCGCTGCAAATTTGACCTTCGGCCGGCGGTACTCTGACGTGCGGCCACCCTCCGAAAGGGGCCCCTATGAGTCTCGGTCCCACCGAGCTGATCGTCATCCTCCTGATCGTGCTCGTCCTCTTCGGCGGGGCGAAGCTCCCGTCGCTCGCGCGCTCCTTGGGCCAGGCCCAGCGGGAGTTCAAGAAGGGCATGGACGAGAAGCACGACGGCGAGGACGAACAGCCCCGCGCCAAGTAACGCTCCTCGCGAGCAAATTTTCCGCTCCGACGCCTGAGCGGGAACTCACGTCTCCGAGCCGTCGTTCCCCTGATGGCTGACGGTGTGCCCACGTGGGAAGAAGTCGCCCGTGACCACGGGCGCTTCCTCTACAACGTGGCCTACCGCTTGGCCGGGAACGATGCGGATGCCCAGGACCTGGTGCAGGAGACCTTGTTGCGAGTTCGACGCGGCCTTGAGACCTACCAACCTGGATCTCTCCCGGCGTGGCTGTCGCGCATCGTCACCAACGTGTTTCTCGACGAGGTTCGTCGCCGTCGCCGCCGGCCCACCGACGCGCTCGGCGACGACGCCGACCGAGTGTTGCCGCCAAGCGCCGCGGCCGACGTCGCCACCGAAGACGTGAGCGAAGAAGTGCAAACGGCGCTGACGTCGTTACCCGACGAGTTCCGCACCGCGGTAGTGCTGTGCGACGTCGTCGGCATGAGTTACGACGAGATCGCCGGCGTGCAGGGAGTGCCGGTTGGCACCGTGCGGTCGCGTATCCACCGCGGCCGGCGGATGTTGCGGACGGCGCTCACATGACCGACGGTCTCGAGCCGCGCTTGGGCGAGGATCTCCTCTCCGCGTACGTCGACGGCGAGCTCGGTGACGCGGAACGTGCCGCCGTGCAAGCGCGTCTCGCGCGCGACGAATTGTGGCGCCACATCCTCGACGATGTGAACATCGCGCGCGCCGCGGTGCGCGGCCTTCCCGAGCGAGATGCGCCGTCGGGCCTCTGGTTGCGCGTGCTCACCAACGTCGCGGAGATCGCCGAACACGATCGCGACAACACCGATCGCGGCGCGTCTGTGGTGGCGATCGCGCGGCCGACCCCGCGTCGTTCATCGCGCTGGGGTGCGATCGCCGCGGCCACGGTTGCGGTCGCGATAGGGGTGGGAGTCGCAGCACCGCAGCGCAACCACCAGGTCTCGCCGAGCTTGCCGGCGTTGACCGATTCGCACGCCGCGACGTCGTCGCTGCAAACGTCCGATCCGCTCAGCAACCTCGCGCCCGCTGCCGTTCCGGTGGTCCTGCACCGGTGAAATCGCGCGTCGTACTCCTCGCCGTGGTCGTCGTGGGCGGGATCGCCACGTTCGTCGCCGCGGCGCAAGCCGAGAAGACGACCAGCACAACGCAGGATCCCGTCGACAAGATGCTCCTCGACGCCCGGCGCCACACCGTCGACCACGACTACTCGGGAGTGGTCGTCGTTCGCTGGATCGACACTGATGGCGCGCCGCACAGTGAGCAGGCGATCGTGGCGTACCACGACGGCGTGATGGAGATCAACGACAACGGTCGAGTCGTCGCCTCTACCCCCGACGGTCTTCTGCTCGACGGCGCCGCGTGGAGCGCGGCGCCGAGCGCCGCGTTGAGCGGCGCATCGGGAGCGAGCAAGAAGTACGACGTGTCGCGGGCCGCGGGCCGGACGGTCGCGGGCCGGAGCACGACCGTGCTCGACGCGCGCCGCCGCGGCGACCACGTCTTGGTCGAGCGCTACTACATCGACAACACGACCGGTCTCGTTCTCCGGCGCGAGTCGTACGACGGCGCGGGCGCGCCGGAACGGTCGTTCGAGTTCTCACAGGTGTGGGCGAGCGCAAACGGCGCCGGGCTGCCGCCGATGCAGCCGGCGAGTACCGCGCCCGCGACGGGTGTGCACCTCGTCTCCGGCGTGGAGGCCCCGTACCACGCGCCGGCGCGCGCGGGTGTCGGGTTCCACCTGGTCGGTCGCTGGCAGCACCCGAGTTCGGTCGTCCAACTGAGTTACGGGGACGGGTTGTTGTCGGCGTCTGTGTTCGAGCAGCCCGGCACGCTCAATTGGGCGGCGTTGCCGTCGGGCGGCAAGCAGATCGCCGTGAGAGGCAATCCGGGGGTGGCGTACTCGCTCCCGGTCGGCGATGCGCTCGTATGGGAACGGGGAGGGATGGTGTACACCTGCGTGGGTGACGCGCCCCGTGCCGAACTGCTCAGCCTGGCGGCGGATGTGTCGCGGCCGGGTCAGGACGCGACGTACACGCGGCTCGCGCGTGTGGTGCTCGCGCCGTTCCGCTGGTAGCGGACCGGCGACGAGCCATAACTACGGGTCAGTTTTGCGTTGCGCTCAACTGACGCCTACGCCGCAGGATGCGACGGCGTTCGCGCTCTGAGGCGCCGCCCCAAACACCGTGCTCGATACGGTTCTCGAGCGCATATTCGAGGCATTCGACGCGCACGGGGCACGTTTTGCACACGTGCTGCGCCGATTCCACACCGAGGCCGTCGGAGGGGAAGAAGTCAGCTGGTTTTACGCCTCTGCACTTAGCGTGCAGCATCCAGGCGTATTCGTCGGGAGTCTCTTGCACCGTCATCTCCCTTCCAACGGTGCGCACGGTTGTGAAGTTCCCACGGTTGAGTGAGGCCAATCCGTACCCAGGGTTAGATCTTGGCAAGAGTGTGACGCTTGCGGAACGTCATTGGTTGCCTGGGCGTTCAGATCTCGACGAGAACTCCACACGGAGGATTGATGGACGAGCACCCGCCGATCGACGCTTCCGACCCGGAGCAGAGCGACGAGGAACCGCTGGAAACGCTCGAAACGCCACCCCCGCCTGCGTTCTCGCCGTGGAGCGACGTCGGCGCCGGGTCTTTCACCTCCGAAGCCGCCG
>JAODBJ010000319.1 GCA_025463905.1 Actinomycetes bacterium | reverse complement strand
ACGATGTCGTGAACCGCGCGGTCGCGGTCGGCGAACGCGGTTGTCACCTTGAGTATCGCTGACCGCGTCGAGGCCGAGTCGTTCGAACAAAACGTACCCGTCGCGTGACCGTCATCGACATCCACGGCAACGTCGTTCTCACCCACGCATGAGCGGAGCGCCCGCGTTCTCCCTCGAGCTCTCCGAGCGAAAGGCCTACGCGTACGCCCCGTCCGTATGCGCACAGCTGACCTCGTCCCGCTCGTGCAAGCGGGCGCAGACCTCTATCCCCTCCTCGCCGTCTCCGGCGGGAGATACTCCGCGATGGGCGGCGGCGTGCCGCTCATCAGCGAGGGCCAGGTGATTGCCGGCGTCGGATCCCGATAAGGCCGACAACGCCCACGACGGCGAGGATCAACATCGCGGCCTGCAGCGTGCTCGACCATTCGATGGCGTGTTCCCACCATGGTTCGTGGCCGCCGGATGACGGTTGCGGGTCGCCCGTTTCGCTGCCGATCACGACCTGGTGATCGACGAGCAAGATCACGTCGGCCGTTGGCAGCGAGTTCGCCGGAGCTTGCAACTCGAAGTGCGACAAACCGCGTTCCGTGTGACCGTTCGAGAAGGTACCGGTGACGACGCCGGTGGGATTGTCGTAGTAGATGCTCAGCACGCTGTCGGCGCGCACGAGCGTCAGGAACTCCTGGTACCCGATCGCGGCCCGACGAGGTTCGTGCGGTACGCGGTCGTTCCACGCCATCCACGCGAGCGCGCCAGCGAACACTGCGAGTACGACACCGCCGAGCACCACGATCGTGACGACGAAGCCCGTTCCGGGCGGGCGATACGGTTCGGGTCGCGCCCACGGAACGACAGCGTCCTGTTGCTGCTGTGCCCCCGTCGCCACGGGGCGGAGCGTAACCGGCGGCGTTCCGACGCGAACCACGAGCACGCCGTCGAGGACGCGCCCGGCGGGACGGGATGCGCGCGCGTGATCTCGCCCGTCGCGGACGAGGGCTCCCGCCCACCGGTCGAAGTGTCGTGCGCCAATCACAGGGTCACCGCGATGCAGGAAGTGATCGGCCAGGGAGGAAACCAGCTAACGATTTGCGTACTGCTTCGGTGCATATAGCGAGCACGTCAGGGGCGAAGCACGTCGCAGGTGGATTGCCGCAAGCCAAGGACTGCGCGCAGGTTGGCCGAAGCCTCGGCTCGCTGTTCGTCGAGCGCGGGAACCCGAGTGGTGTCCAATGGCCGTGGCCTCCGCTGCAGATCTGCGAGCGCGTTGACGTACTCCCGCACCGCCGTCCGCAGGTTCCTGGCCCACACGTCAGCTCGCGCCGAGAACCGAATGGCCTCTAGGTCCACGAGGAAACCGCCATCGGCCTTGATCTGTGCGGCAAGGTCAGTCACCGAGACGCGGTTGCCTTCAGACCGTAGTGACCTCGTAACAGCTATCCACCCCGGATACGCGGCGTTGACGGCTAGGAGGTACGCGCGGGCCTCCGCAGACGCATGATGTGGGGCCACTTGTTCGCAGCCGGTTGCCAGCGGCCTCGCGGCACGAACCGACTTCGGTCGAGAGGTCGACGTCGGCGAACCGGTCGACTCGCGACCGGTGGCAGCCGAGCATGCGGCAAGCGTCGCCGCGCAGCCAAGCGCCGCGAGAACGACCCAACCATGGCGTTTCCTGCACGTCTTCACGGGTACGGAGTCGGCACGTCAGGCGAAGCCCTTGATGAGTGTGGGCACTCCCGGGATCGTCCGCACGGTGTTGGCCTGCGGAGTAGCCACGTCGAACCTCGTGATCATGGCGGTGTCCGTCGCGTACGACGACGCCGTGGCAGTCGGCTTCACCCGCGCAGGTGCTTCTCGAGCGCCCGCGCAAGTTGTATCGCCTCTGAATTGGCACGTCTCCGGAATGAGCCCACAGGCAGCAGCCGACCGAAGCGGTCACCGTCGATCCGAACGCCCACTCCTTACCCGGCACCGCTTTGCACGACGCGCACATCGCGCGATCGGCCGGCGTCGATTGCGCGTCGACCAACATCGACAGGCCGATCAGGCTGAAACACCTGATGCCGTGGCGAGAACCGGTTCAGCCCGCGCGAGCGATAGACCGTTCGCCGCGCCCGCGTCGAGGAGCGTAGGGCTGCCGAACCTCGCGCGTTGTCGACCTCATTCGCGAAGCACGGCCTCGATCGCTCTGACGACGTTGGCGACGAGCACGGGGTTGGTGTCGCGGTAGTAGGGGATGCCAAACACGCCGGTGAGCACCCAGCCCTTGCCGCGCTCCCAGGTGGCCGTGTCGACGGCGAGCGCGTCGCGGTACGCCGCGCGGGCCTCGGGCGGGAAGAGGCTCCAGGCGATCCCCATCTCGATGGCCGGGTCACCGACGCCGCACGTGCCCCAGTCGATAACGGCAGTGAGCTTGCCGTCTCGGGCGAGCAGATTGAGGTACGCGAGGTCGCCGTGAAACCACACGGGCGGGCCGTCGTGGTCGGGGGCCGCGATGGCTCGGTTCCACGCATCGGTGACCGCGTCGCCGTCGACCTCGCCCCGCAAGCCTGCGATGCCCTTCCGGACCATCCCATCTGCGAGACGCACCGGAAACCCGCGGTGGTGCGTTGGCCCGCCGTTCGGGTCCACGCCTTGGAGCGCCCGCACGAACGCGGCGAGATCGATCGCGGCCTCGACTGGATCGTCGAGCTGGTCGAGGGCAGCCAGCTCGCCGGGCAGCCACTCGACGACAGTCCACCGGAAGGGAAACCGCTCTTCGGGCTCGCCGACCGCGACCGGCAAGGGCACGGCAAGCGGAAGATAAGGAGCGAGGACCGGGAGCCACCGTTGCTCCTTCGCCACGCAGTCGACCGCCCAGTGCACGCGTGGGAGCCGCACAGCCAGGTCGTCACCCAGCCGATACGTCGCGTTGTCCGTGCCGGCCGATGAGACGCGCTCGATCGGGAGCTCAGCCCACTGTGGGTACTGGGACGCCAATAGACCGCGCACGAGGTCGGCGTTGGTAAGCACCTCGTCGTCGTGCATCCTCGAGTGCGACACGAAACTCGATTCCAGCCGCCCGACGCACAGACGTCCATCGCATTTCTGCACAGAGTCGCCGCGCGAGCCCGAGCGGGACGCTGAATGACATTTCGAATGCCAAGCAGCGGTCCGCGGCGCGATGGTGCGAGCCTGAACCGCCGAATGGGGATTCAGTCGATCGACTCGCGGTGCAACCACCTGATGAGGTCGTCGTCGGACGCGAGCACCCGGACCCGGGCCGTGTACCGGGCCAGGTCGGCGTCGTCGAGGAGGTCGCGCCACTGGCCGCTCGTTCCCCGGCTGAAGAAAGCCGCGGGGTTGATCCAGTGCTCGCGACCAGCGGCCACGGTCGTGTCGGCCCTGGCGCGCATCGACTGCAA
>JAODBJ010000278.1 GCA_025463905.1 Actinomycetes bacterium | reverse complement strand
GCAGCACGGGCGTCTCGAGCATGCCCCACTCGGCGATCTCGACCGAACCGGTCAGTTCGCCGGCACCGTTCAACACCGCGCTGCCCGCAGCCATCGGTTGGGTGAAGAGGTCGTCGATCGGCGCGGGCACGATCGCCGTCACGCCGGTGCGAGCGACCCCGCGGCCCTCGGTGCCGTCGTGCCAGCACGTCGCGTGGCCAACCTGGACACCAGTCACGTCGACAATGGTGTTCGTCGGGCCCGGCGGCAGAAGACCGATTTCAATCCCGAGGTCGCGCGCACGAGCGCGAGGTGCGGGCGGCGATGCAGCGGGCGGAACCACGAGTTGGACGCTACGACACCGAGATAGCGTCGGCGCGTGTTGCGCATGCCGGTCGTGTGGTCGGAGCGCCACCGGGGGCACGCCACCGACGGTGGGTATTGGCTCGGTGTGCGGCTCCCGGGTGACGAAGAACCGGAACGCGGCGATGCCTTGCGTGACGCGCTGCTGGCGGCAGGCGCAAACGTCACGGAGCCGAACGATCACGGTGACGCACCAGTCCTCGCCGTGCACCGGCCGGAGTTCGTTGACTTCCTCGCGCGCGTGCACGACGACTGGAGGGCGGCCGGATACGCGACGGACCCGGGTCAACCCTTGGTGGTGCCGTATGTGTTCGCGTTGGCGCAGCTCACGTCGGGACGACCACCGCGGCGCGCGGCATCGGTACACGCCGATGTCGGTCGCTTCGCCATGGACACGATGACGTTGATCGGGCCGGGCACGTACGACGCGGCGCGCGCCGCCGTCGATTGCGCGCTCACTGCCGCGGATCTCGTTCTCGACGGTGCGCGTGGCGCGTACGCGGCGGTGCGGCCGCCTGGGCACCACGTCGGCGCCGACTTCTACGGCGGTTCCTGCTACCTCAACAACGCCGCCTGCGCGGCGCAGTACCTGCGCGACCGAGGTGTCGATCGTGTCGCGGTGATCGACGTCGACGCGCACCACGGCAACGGGACGCAAGAAATTTTCTACGACCGCGCCGACGTTCTCTACGGGTCGGCGCACGTCGACCCCGGCGCCGGATGGTTCCCGCACTTCGTCGGTTTCGCCGACGAACGCGGTGCGAACGCCGGCGAAGGAGCGAACCGCAATCTCCCCCTCGCGCCTGGTACCGGCGACGCAGAATGGCTCGCCGCCATTGACACGCTCGCCACCGAAGCCGTCGCACACGGGGCGGACGCGCTCGTGGTGTCGCTCGGTGTCGACGCGGCCACGGAAGACCCGGAGAGCCCGCTGGCCATCAGCGCCGCCGGGTTCGCCGCTGCCGGCGCGCGCCTCGCCGCCGCCGATTTACCCACGGTGTTCGTGCAAGAAGGCGGCTACCACCCCGGCACGTTCGGCGGATTGGTGTTGTCGTTCCTCGGAGGCTTCGAAGATGGCGCGTGAATTCGTCGGAACGGAAGAACGCGGCGGGCTCCCGATCCCACCGCGGCCCGATGTCGACCCGCCGCCGCATTGGCGCCTCGAAGCGATCGCGGCAACGGAGCGACCGCGCGAGCTCGCGTTGTCGTCTGACGGCGCTTCGGTCGCCTTCATCCTCGACCGTGACACGTCCGACGTGTGGACGATCGCCCTCGACGCCGAGGCCCGCTCGGCGGGTGCGACGGCGCCGCGCCGACTCACCACCGGGCGCCGCATGATGCCGTATTGGGAGGACACGAAGCCCGCCTGGTCGCCCGACGGCACGCGCGTCGCGTACGCACAAGATGGCGCGGTCTGGCTCGTCGCCGTCGTGGGCGGCCCGCCCGAGAAGCTCTGCGAGGCGGGAAGTCCGGTGTGGCTCGACGACGAGCGTCTCGTCGTGTCAGTCGAACGCGACCGTTGTCATCGCCTTGCGCTGATCGATGTTGCCGATCCGTGGCCGCGCACGCTCGCTGCGGCTGCGGGCGACTGCGGCCACGCAGCAGTTGCGCCGGATGGCGCGCGTGTCGCGTTCGTGTTCTGGCCTCATGACGATCGCAACCGTTCTGAAGTACACGTCGTCGACGAGTCCGGCAAGGTCGCCGCCCTCACCGGCACCCCGGCAATGCAAGACCGCGGCCCCGCGTGGTCACCCGACGGTACCCAGATTGCGTTTACCTCCGAGCGGCCGGGTTGGTACGAAGTGTTCGTCGTAGACGCGGCCCCCGACGGAGAGGCCCGCCAGTGCACCAACGACAACGCCGACTTCAACGACCTCGCATGGTCGGCGGATGGCTCGCGCATCGCCGCGACGCGAACCCGGCGTGCCGTCACCGATCTCGTGGAAGTCGACGTCGCAACGGGTGGCGTCACCGTGCGCGCCACCGGCGGGGCATGGGGCCCGCCCTTCTACCTTCCCGACGGGTCGATTCTCTCGACGTTCGAAGACAGCGCCACCGCGCCGCAGGTGCGCGTCATCGCGCCCGACGGCACGCAAACCACGCTGCTCGCGCCGACCCCAGGCGCGATCGTTGCCGCGCCGCACGTCGTGCCGCAGCGAGTGACGTTCGCGTCGTTCGACGGGCTCGAGATCGAAGGCCTGCTTTACCGGCCCGCGAACGCGACGGCCGGCACGCCGGTCGCGGCGATCGTGAACCCGCACGGCGGCCCCACGGGCGCCGACGGCGACGAGTGGTACGGACACGCGCAGTATTTCGTCGACAAGGGTTACGCGTGGTTGCTCGTGAACTTTCGCGGCAGCACGTCGTACGGGCGCGACTTCGAACGCGCGAATCACGGAGTGTGGGGCGTCGACGACACGAAGGACTGCCTCGCTGCGTACGACTATCTCGCGACGCTCGATTGGATCGATGCGGACCGCATCGCGATCTTCGGCGGGTCGTATGGCTCGTACATGGCGCTGTGCAGCGTGGTCGATGACCCGCAGCACCGTTTCCGCTGCGCAGTGGCGAAGTACGGCGACTGCGACATCCTCACGTCGTGGGCGCAAAGCGACCGAGACGGCGTCCAGGACCTCGAACGGATGATGGGCCATCCCGAAACGGCGCGCGCTGCCTACCGAGCCGGCTCGCCGATCCACCGCATCGACCAACTGAACGTGCCGATCTTGGTCGCGCACGGAGAACTCGACGAGCGCGTCAATCCGGCGCAATCGCGCCAACTCGTGGAGTCGCTCGCGCGCCTTGGCAAGACCTACGAATACGTGACGTACCCCAGCGAAGGGCACGGGTTCCTGCACGCGGGACCGCAGATCGACTTCTACCGACGGCTCGAGCGATTCCTCGACTGGTGGCTTCTGTAACGCGACCGTGATTGTCCGCGCCTTGACACCAACGCGAGGCGTCGGGAGAATCGCCGCCTTGTTAGCCGGGGGCGGAGGGAGCACATCGTGACGGGTCGTCGACGGAGCGTGTTCGTTGTGATGCTCGCGTTGGGCATCGCGCTCGTCGCAGTCGCACCCAGCGCGTCGGGAGCCACGAAGAAGAACGACATCGTGCTGCGGGTGGGAACGACGCAGGACATCGACAGCCCGAACCCGACGGTTGGCGCACTCGTATCGTCGTACGAGGTATGGGCCCTGCAGTACGCGACTCTCACCGACAAGGCGGCGGCGGATTTCAAGACGATCCCGGGCCTCGCGGAGTCGTGGACGGCATCGAACCACGGCCTCACCTACACGTACACGTTGCGCAAGGGCCTCAAGTGGTCGGATGGCCAACCGCTAACCGCCGATGACGTCGTGTACACCGTCAATCGCGCGCGTTCAGAACAGTGGACGAACTTCGACTCGACAATCGCGCACATCACCGCCAAGGTGATCGACCCGACACATCTGTCGCTCACGTCGTCAATCCCGGACCCGAAGCTCCCGATCATGGACGTGTACATCGTCCCCAAGCACATCTACGAGAAGGTGACGAAGAAGGGCCTCGCGTCGTACAAAGGACTCGACGGCATCGGGTCCGGCCCATTTACGCTGAAGCACTGGAGCAAGGGGCTCTCGTGGGAGATGGACGCCAACCCGAACTACTGGAGAGGACGCCCGGCCGTCGACAGGGTGATCTTCCGCCCGTTCACCAACGCTGACGCGATGGTCGCCGCGTTGAAAAACGGCGAGCTCGATGCCGCGGAAAACGTCCCTTCCAGCAGCTTCCGGCAGCTCCAGAAGGCGAAGAACATCGTCGGTGTCGCGGGTCAACAAGGTGGCTTCGACGAGATCTCGATGAACTCCGGCGCGGGTGTCGGCGGCAACCCCGCACTCAAGGACCTGCGGGTACGCCAAGCGATCTCGCATGCGATCGACAAACAGACCATCGAGTCGCGCGTGTACAACGGCCTGACGACGGTGGCTGATGCGATCAGCCCTTCGGCAAACCCCGAATGGATTCCGAAGATCCCTGCCGACAAGCGCTTCAACTTCGACCTCGCCAAGGCGAACACGATTCTTGACGATGCCGGTTACAAGGACACGAACGGGAACGGCATCCGCAACATGCCCAAAGGCGGCGCCGACATCACATTGCGTTACGCCGAGCGATCAGAGTCCCCGTATGGCGCTCCAATCCGCGAGTTCGTGACCGGATGGCTGCGCAAGATCGGCATCGGTACGAGCGTGAAGGTCTACAACGACACGCAGCTCACACCCGCGATCGGCAAGGGCGACGTCGACATGTTCGCGTGGGGTTGGGTTCCGTTCGTAGACCCCGACCCGGAACTTTCCTACTTCCAATGCAACCAAGTTCCGACGAAGGCCGACCCGAGCGGCTACAGCAATGACGCGAGTTGGTGCAACCCGACCTACGACAAGCTCTACAAGCAGCAAAACACGGAACTCGACCACGCGAAGCGGGTCGCGATCGTGCACCAGATGATCACGTTGATGTACGAGCAGGCGCCGTACGTGGTGCTCGACTACAGCCCCGACTTTCAGGCGTACCGCACCGATCGCTTCACCGGCTGGGTCAAGCAACCGGCAAACATCGGGCCGGTGATCTTTTCCAACACGTCACCGTCGTATTTCTTGCTGAAACCGATCTCGAAGGCGAGCAGCGGCGGTGGTCTCGGGGCCGGCGCGGTCATTGCCATCATCGTTGGCGCGGTAATTATCCTCGGCGGCGGCGGCCTGTTGTTGAGGCGGCGCCAAGCAACGGCCGGGGAGCGCGAGTAACGACGGGAACGCGCAAATGACGTTCCGGTTCGTCAGTCGCAAGGTTCTCGGTTCGCTGGCGACACTGCTGTTCGTTGTCTGCTTCAACTTCTTCCTGTTCCGCGTCGTCGAATCCGATCCGGTCAGTGCGTTGTTCCGCGGGCGGAACATCAGCCAGCAGCAGCGTCAGCAACTCCAGCACGACTTCGGCCTCGACAAATCGAAGCCGGAACAGTTCGTTCGCTATCTGAACCAGACCGCCCACCTCAATTTCGGGTTCTCGTTCGAGACCCGCCAGCCGGTTACGAGCGAGATCAGCGCCCGCATCGGCCGAACGATCACGCTTGTGGGCATCTCGACACTGCTGTCGACGACGATCGGCATCTGGCTCGGGATCATCGCCGCGTGGCGTCGTAACACGCCCACCGACTATGTCGTGACCTCGACGACGATGGCGTTCTACGCGATGCCCGACTTCTGGCTCGGGCTACTCCTGCTCGCCGCGTTTGCCGAAAGCTTCCGCTGGTTCCCGACTGGCGGCATCGTGAACGTCGGGAGCGGTGCGACCGGCCTCAGTCACCTGGTGGACGAGGCGAAGCACCTCTTCTTGCCCGGCCTCACGCTCACGCTCGCATACCTCGGTGAGTACACATTGATCATGCGGTCGTCGCTGCTCGACACGATGGGCGAGGACTACCTCACGCTGGCGCGCGCGAAGGGGCTACGTGACGCGACGGTACGGCGGAGGCACGCAGTTCCGAACGCGTTGCTCCCCATCGTGACGCTCGCAGCGGTGAACTTCGGGTTCGTCCTGTCGGGCGCGATCGCGGTCGAGTCGATCTACTCCTGGCCCGGTTTGGGCCTCGCGACGTACAACGCGATCCGTGCCCCCGACCTACCGATGCTCCAAGGGCTGTTCCTGTTGTTCAGCGCGGCGGTGATCGTCGCGAACCTCGCGGTCGACCTCTTGTACGCGTACCTCGACCCTCGGGTGCGTACCGCATGACCGCCGAGGTGGCAACGCCCCGCGTTGTTGGACGGCGCCGGATCGTGTGGATCCGGCGCCGGCGCGCGCTCTCCCGCGTATGGAGGATGTACCGCGCCAGCAAGCCCGGGATGATCGGCCTCGTGGTGTTGCTCGTGTTCGTGGTGCTCGCGTTCGCCGCGCCCGCGCTGGCTAGCTCGAGCGGGCTGCACGCGATCAGCACGGTACAAAACCCAACGTGGGCGAGCCCGTCGAAATTCGGTCCGCTCGGCACCGACAACCTCGGCCGCACCATCGGCGCCCAGTTCCTCTGGGGGTCGCGCATCAGCTTGTTCGTGGGGCTCGCGGCCACCCTGCTCACGATGCTCATCGGTTCGGTGGTGGGAATCGCGGCCGGCTTCTTCGGCGGCCGGATCGAAGGCGTACTCATGAGAATCACCGAGTGGTTCCTCGTGATCCCGTTCCTCCCGCTCGCGATCGTGTTGGCGTCGGTCTTGTCACGCTCCTTGTTCAACATCATCCTCGTGATCGCGATCACGTCGTGGCCCTTCACCGCGCGACTCATACGAGCTCAGGTGCTGTCGGTGAAGGAGCGCGGCTACGTCGACCGTTCGCGCGCGCTCGGCGCGAGCCGTTGGCATCTCACGACCCGCCACATCGTTCCGAACGTCGCGCCGCTGATCCTGGCGAACACCACGCTCACGGTGCCGATCGCGATCCTCACCGAGACGACGCTGTCGTTCCTCGGGCTCGGTGACCCATCGCGCGCGTCATGGGGCAAGATGCTCAACGAAGCGTTCGACGCGGGCGCGATCGGCCAGCATGCGTGGTGGTACTACGTACCACCCGGTCTCGGGATCATGCTCGTGGTGCTCGCCTTCACGTTGTGTGGACAAGCCCTCGAAGAGATCCTCAACCCGCGGCTCTCGGAACGCGCGTGACACAACCGCTCCTCGACGTCCGCAACCTCAGCGTGTCGTACCGCACGAAGAGCGGTCCGGTCACGGCCGTGCGCGACATCGACCTGCAGGTGAACCCGGGCGAGACCGTGGGGCTCGCGGGTGAATCGGGGTGCGGCAAGTCGACGATGGCGAACGCGATTCTGCGGCTGCTTCCGCCGGGCACCAGGGTCGAAGGCGAGATCTTCTTCGACGGCGAAGACGTGCTCACTATGAAGCCCGGACGGCTACGCGCGGTGCGCTGGGCGGAGATGGCAGTCGTGTTCCAAGGCGCGTTGCACACGTTGAATCCCGTACAACGAATCGGACGCCAGATCGGTGAGGCCATCGAACTGCACGAGAACACCTCACAGAGCGAGACCCGCAAACGCGTCGGCGCGTTGCTCGAACAGGTCGGGCTCCCGGCTGGGCGCGCGAACGACTACCCGCACCAGTTGTCGGGGGGTCAACGCCAGCGCGTGATGATCGCCATGGCGCTCGCGTGCAGTCCGCGCTTGCTCATCGCCGATGAGCCGACCACCGCGCTCGACGTGATGGTGCAGGCACAGGTGCTCGATCTCTTGGAGGAACTGCAGCGCGACCTCGGGCTCGCGATGATCTTCATTACCCACGACCTCTCGGTGCTCACGTCTGTGTGCGAGCGCCTCGCGGTGATGTACGCCGGACGCATCGTCGAGGAAGGCCCGAGCGCGACCGTGTTCAGCCGGCCCGCGCATCCCTACACGCGTGCATTGATCCGGGCGTTCCCGACCATCGGCGACACGGCGTCGCGCATGGCGCCGAGTGGGCTCGCGGGCGACCCGCCCGACCCCGCCGATCTGCCGTCGGGCTGCTCCTTCCATCCCCGCTGCCCGGTGATGCACGAAGAATGCCCGCACCTCGACGTCGAGTTGTGGCCGGCCGGCCCCGACTCGCGCGCCGCGTGCATCGAGGTGCGGCCAACGTGACGCTGCTCGAAGTCGAGGGACTCTGCGTGCGATTCCCGACTCGTCGCGGCCTCGTGCGCGCGGTCGACGGCGTCGACCTCACCGTCGAGGAGGGCGAAGTGTTGGCGCTCGTGGGTGAATCCGGCTGTGGCAAGACCACGCTCGCGCGCACGATCGTCGGCCTCGAACGCGCGCAAGAAGGCACGGTCCGGTTCGAGGGCAAGGAGGTACGCGGTCGGGGCCGCGCTCGGCCGATGCGCGACTACCGCCGGCGAGTGCAGATGGTGTTCCAAGACCCGACCGGTGCGCTCAACCCCCGCCAGACGATCTATGAAGCAGTCGCCGAGGGGCTGCGGGTGCATCACATGGGTCAAGACGAAGAGCGCCGCGTCGCCGACGCGCTCTCGCGCTCGGGGTTGCGCCCGCCGGAACGGTTCTTCACTCGTTACCCACACGAAGTGTCGGGCGGGCAGCGCCAACGCGTAGTGATCGCGGGTGCGATGGTGCTGGAGCCGCGCCTACTCGTCGCCGACGAGCCGGTCAGCTCCCTCGACGCGTCAGTGCGGGGCGAGATCCTCGGCTTGATGCGCAACCTCGTCGACACGACCGGCGTCGCGATGCTGGTGGTGACACACGATCTCGGGTTGGCGTGGAACATTGCCGAGCGCGTCGCCGTGATGTACCTCGGGCGCATCGTGGAGGTCGGGCGCGCCGAGGAAGTGCTGCAAAGCCCACAGCACCCCTATACGCAGGCGTTGCTTTCGGTCGTGCCCGAAGCGAAGCACGTCGAGCAACAGATCCTGCAGGGCGAGACGCCCGACCCGGCCGCGATCCCGCCGGGGTGCCGGTTCCATCCCCGGTGCCCGCTCTACCAATCCGGCGACGCGGAAGAACTCGGGATCGCACAGCAGTGCCGCACCGTCGACCTCGGTCTCGCGCCGATCGCGAACGATCATGTCGTCGCTTGCCACGCGCGTGCATGACCAGGCGTTCCTCTGATCATTGCAAGTTGCGTGGAATCGTCTCCGTCCACCGACGGCGCGCGAACTCGTGGCCGTTTTCCTCGACGTCGAGCTCGATGTGCACGTGGTACGAAGTCGCGTCCGATGAGAACATCAGGCGCGCCTCGCTCGTGACCGAAAGATCGGGCCACGCGATCTCATAGCGCGCGGTGGTGCGCGCGTTGCCGTGCGCGGGATCGGTGCGAAGGACGTCGATGTCGCCCGTATAGGTCTCGAGCACGCGCGCGTCGTATGGCGTTTCGTAGCGAGTCGAGAGCTTGACGACACAACGGGTTCGGGCCTCGAGCACGTCGTGCTCCACCCGCCAGACCACTGGCTCACCCTCGGCCGCGCCTTCTGCCTTCCCAGGCTCGACGCTGGGCACGGCCAGCGACGGTGGCCCGACCGGTGGAGGGCCGGCGAGGACGGGGAGTGTGAACGTCAGACGCGCCGCGTCGAACTCCAACGTGGCGGCGGCGGGCGGGGCCCAGATGTTCGGCCAGTCGGTGCCAGCGAGCGCAAGGCGAATGCGATGCCGGGGTTCGAACACCCACGACGTCGCTTCGAGCTCGATCTCGATGTCGTACCACTCGCCCTTCACCAGCGGTTCAGGATCCGTCGACGAACGCCGGTGCGTCAGGTTCAGGTAGCCGCGAGTGACGAGTGCACTGGTGCCGTCGGGGAAGACGTCGCACAGCTTCACCGAACATGACACAACGGGCGCGTCGGCGCGCACGCGTAGTTGCACTCGGGCATGACCGAGCACTTCGGTCGTCGTGTCGACGGGCCAATCGAACGTGAGCGAACGCGCGTCGTCGGTGCGCTGGTCGGAGGGCTGCCCCCACGGGAGATAACCCGCGCAGGAGATCCACGCCGTCGTGCCGACGTCGCCTTCGACGACATACGCGTGCACGGAGTCGTCATTCGGATGCAACTCGCGCTCCTCGAGACGAGCCGGCGGCCACGTCTCTTCGGCGCGCCACGCCCCCTCGTACACGGCAAGGTCGGGCAACGGGTGCGTCGCGTGGCGCATGAACACCTGGATCGGAGGCTCGTGTTGCACGCCGGTGTCGCGGCCGCGCAGGTGATGGTCGAACCAGCGCGCCATCTCCACCACGAGGTCGACATGCGGACCAGGGTGCGCGGTTGCGGGCGACTGATGCGCCCAGGGGCCGATGAGCAGCCGCTTCGCACCGCGCAGCCGCGCGAAAGTGCGGAACGTGTTGTTGCGATAACCGTCCGCCCATCCCGCGACGATCATCACCGCGCAGTCGATGCGTTCGTAGCCCTGCTCCGACTCTGGCGGCCGCACGCCGCGGCGCAACGAACCTTGGCGCCAGTTGGGCCCGTCGACCTGGTCTCGCAGCCATCGCAACATCCACGGCTCCGTGCGTTCGACTCGCGCGCGCCATTCGTCGCGCCAACCGTCGCCGAACACCGCGGGCACCGGCGGCAACGCGTTCATCGCCGTCATGTACAGCACGTAGTCGAGGAGATCGAGACCGCGTAGCGAGCCGCCCGTGTAGTGGACGTCATCGGTGTAGCGATCGTCGGTGGCGTAGATCGCGCACACGGCGTGCAGCGCCGGCGGTCGTTCCGCCGCGAGTTGCAAGGAATTGAAACCCGAATACGACGTGCCGTACATGCCCACTGCTCCGGTACACCACGGCTGCGCGGCGAGCCATGCGATCACCTCGGCGAGATCCGCCTGTTCCTCGGGTGGGTACTCGTCGGTTGCGATACCGGTCGAGGACCCAGTGCCGCGCACGTCGGCCCGGGCGACGACATAACCGTGCTCGTCGCACAGACGCCGGTACTCGTTGCGGTACGACGCGGTGAGGTCGTCCTTCCGGTACGGCAACGCTTCGAGCAGGGCCGGAGCCGGTTCGTGGTCGCCCGCCGGCCGGAACACCGACACCGCGATCCGTACGCCGTCTCGCACCACCACCCACGCCTGTTCTTCGCGCATCGGCGTACACCTAGCATCAACGGCGTGGGTGCTGCCGATCTGCAGCCGGCGCTACCGCGCTCGGCCTACCTCGACGACACCGCGTTCGCAGCCGAACGCGAGCGCATCTTCGCGCACCAATGGAGCAATGTGGCTCGATCCGAGGACGTGCCGGAGCCAGGCGACTGGCTGCGCGTCGAGTTCGCCGGCGAGTCGCTGTTGCTCGTACGCGACGCCGACTCCACGTTGCGCGGCTTCTACAACGTGTGCCGGCATCGAGGCGCGCAACTGGTGCCGAGCGACGGGCCCGAAGCCGGTCACATGCGGTCGATGATCCGGTGCCCGTACCACGCGTGGACCTACGGGCTCGACGGACGGTTCCGCCACGCGCCCTGGCTCGACGGACTCGAACCCGAACGCTTCGGGCTACATGAAGTCGCGCTCGACACCTGGGGTGGATTCGTGTTTGTGCACCTCGACTCGAACCCGAGCGCATCGCTCGCAGAGCAACTCGGCGCAGTGCCGGAGCGTTGCCGGCGCTACCCGCTCGATGCACTGCGGCGCGGCGCCCGCATCGTGTACGACGTGCGCGCCAACTGGAAGCTGGTCGCCGAGAACTACAACGAGTGCTACCACTGCGGCAGCGTGCACCCAGAGCTGTGCGAGATCGTGCCCGCGTTCCGGCAGGGTGGCCGCGGTCTCGACTGGGAGAACGGCATCCCGCACCGCGACGGTGCGTGGACATTCACGGCGACCGGCGACTCCGCGCGCGCGCCGTTCGCATCGCTCGACGAGTACGAGCGAACACGCCATAAGGGCGAGCTCATCTACCCGAACGTCTTGCTGAGTTTGTCGGCCGATCACGTGGTGACGTTCCGGCTGTTGCCCGACGCGCCGGATCGCACCGCGATCGTCTGCGACTTTCTGTTCGATCCGGCCGAGATGACGCGCGCCGGCTTCGATCCGTCCGACGCGGTGTCGTTCTGGGAGGTCGTGAACCGCCAAGACTGGGCGATCTGCGAGAGCGTGCAGCGGGGCATGCAGTCGCGGTCGTTCACCGGCGGATGGTTCGCCCCGATGGAAGACGAAAGCCTCGACATCAGCCGCTGGTATCGCTCCCACATGGGCGACGCGTGACCGACCCGGACTCGTTTTCATCTCAGAAACCGACCGCTTTCGGTACCGATCTGTGATCAAAAGCAGTGAGGTGGACGTTGCGGTGGTGGGGTTGGGAGGTATCGGGAGCGCGGCCGCATATTGGTGCGCGCAACGCGGCGCGAGCGTGGTCGGGCTGGAACAGTTCGAGCTCGGTCACGACCGGGGCGCATCGCACGACCACTCGCGGATCATCCGGCTCTCGTACCACACCAACTGGTACGTGGAGTTGGCGAAGGACGCCTACCGCGCGTGGGGCGCGGTGGAGGCGGCCACGGGCGAGCAACTGGTCACACGCACCGGTGGCATCGACCTGTTCCCGCCGGGCGCCGCGATAGGCGACGCCGACTATCGCGACGCGATGGACACGGCCGGCGTTCGCTACGACGTGCTCGACGGCGAGGAAGTGCGGCGGCGATGGCCGGTGTTCGCGGTGGCTGATGACGTGATCGGCATCCACCAGGGACAGGCCGGGATTGTTGCCGCCGCGCGTGCGACGGCAGCGTTGCAGCGGGGAGCAAAAGAACGCGGCGCGGAGCTGCGGGACCGAACGCCGGTGCGCGCGATCGAAGTGTCGGGGGACGGTGTCGCTGTGGTCACCGACGACGGCGTGGTGCGCGCGCGGCGCGCAGTCGTGGCGTGCGACGCGTGGACGAACCGATTGTCGGGCCCGCTCGGCCTGGAGCTTCCACTCACGGTGTTGCGCGAACAACTGTCGTACTTCGCGTCGTCGCGACTCGCCGATTTCGCGCCGGAGCGGTTTCCGGTGTGGATCTGGATGGACGATCCGTCGTTCTACGGTTTCCCGGTGTTCGGTGAAGCCGCCGTGAAGGTCGCGCAGGACTGCGGCGGCTTCGAAGTGGATGCCGACACCCGCACGTTCGACCCCGACCCCGCCATGCTCGACCGGCTCACCGAATTCGCGGGCCGGCTGTTCGTGCCCGACGCGCT
>JAODBJ010000270.1 GCA_025463905.1 Actinomycetes bacterium | reverse complement strand
GTGCTCACGAACGCGCAGATCGCCGCCGCGCGGGACTTGGTCGACCGTTACGCGGGCACGAACCGACTGCTGACGCACACGATCGTGCACCCGAATCTCGGCACTGCGGAGCTCGACGCGATGGTCGAATGGCGCGCGTCGCTCAAGCCTTCGGGCTGGAAGTGCTACACGCTCTGGGGTCCGCCGACGAAGGCCTCCCCCACCGGTGGCTGGTTCCTCGACGACGAGGAAGTGGGCTTCCCGTTCCTAGAACGCGTCCGCGACCTCGGACCGCGCGTCGTCGCAACCCACAAGGGCCTTGGTGGTCCGATCCCCGACGCGTCGGTCGCAGCCGCGTCTCCGCGCGACATCGGTCCCGCCGCCGCGGCGTTCCCCGACATCACGTTCGTCGTGTACCACTCGGGCTACGAGCGCGACCCGGCCGGCCAGGAAGGCGCGTACGACGCGAGCAGCCCAACGCGCGGCGTCGACCGCCTCGTCGCAAGCCTCGCCGGCGCGGGCATCGGCCCCGGGGGGAACGTGTATGCCGAGTTGGGAACGACCTGGTTTCTCATGCTGCGCCGGCCACTCGAGGCTGCGCACGTGCTCGGCAAGCTGCTCGTCGCGCTGGGGCCGGAGCGCATCGTGTGGGGTACCGATTGCGCGTGGTACGGCTCGCCGCAGCCGCTCATCGACGCGTTCCGCGCCTTTCGCATCCCGCCGGATGTCCGGGAGCGCTACGGCTACCCGCCGCTCACGAACGACGTGAAAGACCGCATCCTCAGCACCAACGCGCAGGCGCTCTATGGCACCAGCGCACCTGCGCTCGCCGACCGGTCTTGGGTGGCGAGCGCCGCGCCGGAACTCGAGCGCGTCATTTCCGCAACGCGCTAAGTGTGCGCGACGCCCGGACCGAGCCGGCGGCGCAAGTCCTCTTCGTATGCGCGGATCTCGGGTCCGGCATGTTGCGCCTTCAACTCCGCGAGGCGCGGGTAGCCCGCGTCGCGCTCGGCATCCCACTCGGTGGCGAAGCGGCCGCTCTCGATGTCGTCGGCGAGCGTGCGCATCGTTGCGACGAAATCGAGGTGGTCGTAGCGGCCGCGGCGCGTCAATTGCCCGTACTGCGACGTGGGCGAGTGATACTCGGATTGCACCGCGTACCCGACCTCACGCAACAACCGATAGGTGCGCTCCACCTCACCCGACAAGACGAGTTCGGTGACGATGGCTTCGATCGGGATGTCGTGCTCGATCATCGTTTGCACGAACGCGTTGCTCACCGCCGCGAGGGCCGGCGACAAGACCTGTTCGACCCCCAGGTCGAGGACCGCTTCCTGCATCGGCGTGAGCGCGATCGCGCCTTGGCGCAACCCGCCGATCCCACGGGCGATCGCGAGCACACGCTGCGCCGCGCGTCCGGTCGTATCGCGGTGCACGCCCACGGCCGTGATGAACCCGACACCCTCCTCGTAGCAGCGACGAACCTCGGGTCCGAGCATCCGCGGCGCGACCATCCCGGCGTCGCCGGGCGAGTCGAAGCGATCGAACGCCAGTGTGTAGCCGCTCGCGACGACCACGCAGGATTCCGCTCGAGGCCGGATCGGCAACGAGGGGATGACGTCGTCGGGAACGAGGAGGCAGAGGATGTCGGCCTCGCTCGCCGCCTCGAGCTCCTGGGTCTCGAATCCGTCGCTGACGGCCTGCTCGCGGGTCTGGTCGCTGCGGACGCACACGGACGGCGCGCAACCGCTGTCGCGGAGATTGAGGGCCCAGGATCGGCCCTGGTTCCCGTAGCCGACGACCACGACCTGCTCGCCCGCTATGGCGCCGAGATCGGCGTCGCTCTCGTAATAGATCGTGGTCATGTGAATCCTTCGTCCGCCTCCCGGCGGTCGCATCCCGGCCGCGCTGCGCGCGAATGAATACTCGATACGACGACCGGCACCGAATCGCGGTACTCTATCCGCCCCGGCTTACAGGCATCTGGGCGCACGATTCCGCCCAGCACCACGATCGCTCATCCGCGTCTCAACTGCGTTGGGACGGGGAACAATGTAGTGGGGCGGATCGTTGGAACCATGCCGCGCTTAACAGCGTCAAACGTGTTAGCCGAACTGAATTATCGAGGAGCGCCGTGCCCCCCAAGCTTCGCCGTGAGGACCGAGACTACGAGGACCTTGTCCGCCTCTACCTAGAGGACGTCGGCCGGCACGACCTGCTGACCAAGGACGATGAAATGCGCCTGGCGCAGGCCATCGAAGGCGGCGTCGCGGCTACCGAAGAACTTGGCACCAAGAAGCGGCTCACGCCCACGCAGCGTCGCGCGCTCCGGCGCAAGGTGCGCGAAGGCGAAGAAGCGCACCGCCAGTTCGTGAACTCGAACCTGCGGCTCGTGGTGTCGATCGCCAAGAAGTACCAGTCGTCCGGCTTGCCGCTTCTCGACATCGTCCAGGAGGGCAACCTCGGCCTCATCCACGCCGTCGACAAGTTCGACTGGCGCAAGGGCTTCAAGTTCTCGACGTACGCAACGTGGTGGATCCGTCAAGCGATCCAGCGCGGTATCGCGAATTCGGCCCGTGTGATCCGTTTGCCAGTGCACGCGGGCGACATGCTCAGCGCGCTGCTCAAGCTGCGGGCCCAGCTCGAAGGCACCCTCGGCCGCACGCCGACGCTTGCCGAGCTCGCCTCGGAAGCAGAGCTGCCGCTCGACAAGGTTGTCGAAGTGCTCCGGTACTCGGTCGACACAGTGTCGCTCGACGAGCCGATCCGTGAAGACGGCGACGCCGAACTCGGCGACTTCGTCGAAGACCGCAACGCGACCGCACCGTTCGACGCCGCAGCCACCGCGCTGTTGCCGGGTGAAGTGGCGAAGGTGCTGGCCGTCCTCGACGAGCGGGAGCGCACGATTCTCACGCTGCGCTTCGGCCTCGACGGTGGCGGCGAGCGCACGCTCGAAGAGGTAGCCGAATTCTTCGGTCTCACCCGTGAGCGGATCCGTCAGATCGAAGCCCGGGCGATGTCGAAGCTTCGGCACCCGTCCGCCGATGTCGGCGCACGCGAGCTGCTCGAAGCCGTCTAACGGCACACGCCTTTCCGCAACGCTTGACGGCCGCCCTTCATCGGGCGGCCGTTTCGCGTCCTCAGCCTTGGAGTTTGTCGAACAGACGGCTGAGCGCGGCGTCGGTGCCGGCTTGCGGGAGCGACAGGCCGCCGTCGATCACAATCGTCTGGCCGGTGATGTAGCTCGAGCGGTCCGAGCACAGGAACAACACCAGCTCGGCGATCTCGCGGGCCTCGCCAATGCGCTGCAACGGGATGGCCTCGCGGATCGGTGCGAACGCGTCGGGGTGGTCTTCCCAGATCGCAGTGAGCGCGGTGCGCACGAAGCCGGGTGCGACGCAATTCACCCGCACCGTGGGGCCGTACTCGAGCGCGCCGCTCGACGTGAGCGCGATCACGCCGGCCTTCGCCGCCGAATACGGCGCCTCGTTGCGCGTCGGCGAGATTCCCGACAACGACGCGAGGTTCACCACCGCGCCGCGACCGGCCTCGAGCATTACGGGGATCGCACTGCGCATTCCGTAGTGCACCCCGCTGAGATTCACGTCGATCAGGCGATGCCACAGCCGGTCGTCGACGGTGTGCATCGGTCGGAGATCTCCCGAACCGGCGTTGTTCACGAGGATCGACAGGTCGCCCAGCTTCTCGGCGGCGGCCGTGGTCGCGTGCGCAACCGCATCGCCGTCGCGCACGTCCACTTCGAATGCGTGCCCTTCGATCTCGGCCGCGATGGCGCGGGCGCCGGCGCCATCACGATCGAAGGCCGCGACGTTTGCCCCCTCTTCGGCGAGGAGACGCGCAACTTCACGACCGATTCCCGACGCCGCGCCCGTGACGATCGCGCCCTGTCCTTTGAGTTCCATGGGCGCCGACCCTATTCGGTGTCGCGTACGAGCAGCCCTGCGGCAACGGCGAGGTTAGGGGCCAGCGCGAACACCTGGTCGGTCGACACCAGCGCACCGGCCAGACCATCGATCCCCCGGACGTCGTTGAGCCGTGCTCCTCGCAGGTCGACCCGAACGCAGCGGCACTGCGAGAAGTCGGCGCCGTTGAGATCGGCGCCGGCGAAGGTGACGTCGGTGAGCGTCGCTCCTGCGAAGTCGACCCGGCACATCGAGCCGGACCCGAACGCAACCGATTCGATGCGAGCATGGCGCAGGTTCGCGTCGTCGAGACTGCAGTCGTCGAACGCAACCGAAGCGAGCGACGCACGCGGCAATTCGATGCCGGTCATCCGGCAATCCCCAAACCGCGTTCGTTGTACGGTCGCCTCCGCCAGGTCGGCCGCCGCGAGGTCGCAACGAACGAATTCGACATCGCGTAGGTGTGCCCGTTCGAGCGTCACCGCGGCGAGGCGCACGCCCTGAAGGCGTGCCCGCGTGAGCGACAGGCGAGCGAGCGACGCGCCCGTGCAATCTCGATCAGTGAGCGCAACATCGCTCACGTCGTCGTCGACGTCGGGATCGAGAACGTCGACGTCCGTGAGCGGACCTTCGAGGCGAGGCGCATAGCGGGGAATCGGCACAACAGGATCATGACCCGCCGTGTTACACGCCGTCGGCCAGGTCCGCTCGTTGCAACAATTCGCCGTATGCCCGCGCGTGACCGATGGCGACTGCGGCACGCTCCGCGAGCGCGGTGAGCACGGCGAGGTCGACGTTGTCGAACACGTACCCCGGCAGAGCGACCGCCTCGATCACGCCTAACAAGCGGCCGTAGTGCATGAGCGGCACCGCCATCGCGGCGGGTTCGTCGGCGGTGGGCTCGCGCCGGCGGGGCAGGCGGGCAAGTGCCACCTGTTCCGCCAGCGCGGTGCGGCCGGCCACGGTGACGGGCCCCCCAGGCCCCACCCGGCTGGCCGCGATCGGCAACTCACCACCCGCGACGAGCAAGCGAACCGCGGTCTCCGCCGCGTTGAGTCGCTTCTGCGCGCGCCCGGCGACCCGGTCGACGACTTCGTCGAGCACGAGCGTCGCGTGCATGAACTCGAGGTCTTCGCTGAGCGCTGCGGCCCGAAGCAACGCGTCGGCGACGAAGAGGTTCGTGCGGCGCGCTTCCACATCGAGGAGCGTGAGCTTCCGGAGGTGCTTCTCCTTCTCGAGGGCGTACGCGATGAAGCCGCCCGCGCACGTGATCATCGCCGCTCGCAACCAATCGGGATTGATCAGCGCGTTGTGATCGTGCGCTCCCCACACTTGGGCGCGCAACGTCGTGAGCACGAGTCCGAAGAACACGAAGAACGCGATGTATTCGAGTTGACGCCGCCGTCGACGGATCGAATGCATCGAAACGGGTTCGCCGGGACGGATGCCGACCAAGCGTTCCTCGCGAATGATCTCGTCGTGCAACAGATCGAGCGTCGGCATCGCGACTCCCCCATGGCTGCCAGCCAAATCCCCACGTGACATATCGGTGTCACACGGACGGAAGTTGAGCCGAAATGTGACGAAGATCTCAGGAAGCGCGTGTCGGGGGTCGCACCCCGTCCTGGGGCTAGCCGAGCGGTACGTCGAGCACGGCGCCGAGGTCGGCCCGCAACGCCGCCACGCCGTTGTCGGTCGGGTAGCCGCGCCCTTGGATATTGAAAATGCGCACCGAATCGGCGTCGAGCGGGTACGGGCCCCAGTGCCACGTCCCGCGGTGCAGGTGCGCGCACTCATAGCGGCGCATCACGAACGCGCGAGCGGTCTCGAGGTGCTCGCTCGCGTCCATGGGGCATTCGGCGGGTGCCACCACGATGATCGCGTCGCCCGATACGGGCATCAGCGTCTGCGTGTGCGTGTCGTGGCGGTTCAACACGTCGCAACGCAACGAACCGTCGACCACTTCGACCTCGTCGAGCGTGTGACCGATGTAGTTCACCCAGCCGTCGTCGAGGAGGAACTCGAGGTCGGCGGTCGGCCCGGACCCTTCGTCGGGCGGGAGCGCACCGAACGGCGCGAAACCGGCCGGCGTGAGCGGTTGCGGCTCGAGCGCAACGACGCGGAGGTGGGACATGCACGACCTTTTGTACGCTGACGTCGGCGTCAGTGTACGAGAGGGGTCACAAATGGACGTTCGGTCGATCGAGGAAGTGTCGCCGGTCGTCGAGCACAACGGCACCGTGCCCGTGTGGTGGTTGGTCAACCCGCGCGAGATGTTCGACATCACGACGGGCGGGCACCTCGAGCTGGTGAGCGAGTTCGAAGTGGCGGGCGGTGGCTTCGTCGACCCCCATCAACACCCGACGCACGAGTTCTATTACGTGACTGCTGGTCGCGGGATCATGACGATCGCCGACGAAGTGTGCGAGATCAGCCAGGGCGACCTGGTGCACATCCCGCCGAACGCGGTGCACAGCCTGCGCCCCGTGAGCGACAACGCGCCGATCCATTGCTTCTGCTTCGCGGTCGGCGTCGCCGACGCGGGGCCGGTCGACTACACGAACCACTGACCCCGGTGGCGAGTGTTCTCGTCACGCGCCGGCTGCCCGAGGGTGGCCTCGATCCGCTCGCCGGTCACGACCTCGTGGGGCCGAACCACGACGACCGCGCGTTCACGCACGACGAACTCGTCGCGCATGCACGCGACGTCGACGGCATCGTCTGCCTCCTCACCGATCGCATCGACCCGCAGGTGCTCAACGCGGGCGCCGGTCGGTTGCGCGTCGTCGCGAACGCCGCCGTTGGCTACGACAACATCGACGTTGCCGCAGCGAACGAGCGCGGGATCGTTGTATGCAATACGCCCGGGGTGCTCGACGAAACCACCGCGGACGTTGCCTTCCTGCTGATCCTCGCGGCCGCGCGCGGCGCGTGGGTGGCCGAGCGGGATCTACGCGCCGGGGACTGGCCCGGGTGGGGCATCACGCAATACCTCGGGCGAGACGTGCACGGTGCGGTGCTCGGTCTCGTCGGCTACGGGCGCATCGGCCGAGCAGTGGCACGACGTGCCGCCGGATTCGACATGACGGTGCTGCACCACACGCGCCACGACACCGGCGAACCTGGATGGCGCGGCGACCTCGACGCGTTGCTCGCCGAAGCCGACATCGTGTCGTTGCACTGCCCGGGCGGCGAGGCAACCCGCCACCTCATCGACGCGCGCCGGCTCGCGCTCATGAAGCCGACTGCGGTGCTGGTGAACACCGCGCGCGGCACCGTGGTCGACGAAGCCGCGCTCGCCGACGCGTTGCACGACGGGCGTCTGTTCGCCGCCGGTCTCGACGTGTACGAACGCGAACCGCAGGTGCACCCACGATTGCTGGACGCACCCGGCACGATGTTGTTGCCGCATATCGGAAGCGCGTCGTTCACGACCCGGCTGCAGATGGCGCACCTTGCGACGAGCGCGGTCGCGACCGTGCTGGTCGGCGGCACACCGCCGAACGTCGTTACGCCAGGGTGATCGGCGAAGGATCGAGATCGAGCAACTCGACCGTCGTGCGGCCGGCACGCAAAGCGGCGAAGAAGCCGTCTTCTTTCGCGGTGCGCGCCCGACCCGCGTCGATCACCTGCTGAAGGGTGTCGACGGGCACGACTGTGACACCGTCGCGGTCGCCGACGATCCAGTCGCCTTTGTGTACGTCGACATCGCCGACGGACGCGACCGAGCCCACGCTCCCCGCCCGGTTCTTGGTCGCGCCCGGCAGGGCAATGCCTACGGAGAACACCGGGAAGCGGTGGTGCTCGAGCCGGGCAACGTCGCGCACGCAGCCGTCGATCACGAGGCCACTGACGCCGCGCGACTGCGCGGCGATCGTGAGCACCTCACCCCAGTAGCCGAGTTCGGGTTGGTCGCCTACCGACACGACGAGCGCGACGTTCGCCGGCGCGTTGGCGACCGCGACATGCACGGCGAGGTTGTCGCCCGCAGTGCACACAACCGGCAGCGCCGGTGCCGCCAGCGCGGCGCCCGGCCAAGCCGCGCGCAGCCGGGCCCGCATCGGCTTGCCGCCGGTTTCGCCGAGCGTTGCCGCGCCCAAGTCGAGCAGTTCGGCGGCGATCAAGTCGTGGGTGGTCATGCAAGCTGCGCGATCCGGTGAGGAAGAGCGGAGGGCGAGGGATTTGAACCCTCGAAGGGGCTTGTAACCCCTTACTCGCTTAGCAGGCGAGCACTTTCGGCCACTCAGTCAGCCCTCCAGAACCCGCGCAGTATACGGGCGGCCGTTCCGGTATCGGGTGGGCGTATCGTGCAGCCCGGTGGCTACCGAGAACGACGTGCGGCGCATCGCCTTGTCGCTCCCCGAAACCACGGAGAAGCCGTGGTACGGCGCGCCTGGCTTCCGGGTGAAAGACAAGGGGTTCCTTCGCATCCGTAGCGAAGCTGAGGGTGGTCTCGTGGTGTTCCTCTCCGATGTCGGCGAGAAAGAGGCGCTGCTCGCGTCCGACCCGAAGAAGTTCTTCACCACTCCGCACTACGACGGGTATGCAGCCGTGCTCGTGAACCTGCCCGCGATCGGTGTCGACGAACTGCGCGAGCTCATCACCGAATCGTGGCGTTTGAAGGCACCCAAGCGTGTGTTGAAAGCCTTCGACGAGGAGTTCCCACCGTGAACCTGGCGCGAGACGAATCGAGGCGCGGCGAGCGCAGCGAGCTCGCCAGCAAGCGAACGCCCGCGACGCCGGAGGCGTTGCAGAGAGCGAGCGAGACAACATGAACCCGCGCGAAGCACTGTCGCGTATTGCAGAACTGTTGATGCGCGGCGGCGCGCCCGTGTATCGATCGCAGGCGTTCCACCGCGCCGCCAAGGCGATCGAGCACATGCCCGAAGCCGAGTTACGACGGCTGGCCGACGGAGGCCGGTTGCGCGACATCCCGGGCGTCGGCGAAAAGACCGCCATCGTGATCGAAGAGGCGCTCGCCGGCGAGACGCCCGAGTACTTGCAGAAGCTCTTGGAACACGCCGGCACTCCCGACAGCGCCGAAGGCGCGGCGTTGCGAGCACAGTTGCGCGGCGACCTGCACGTGCACTCGGACTGGTCCGACGGCGGCGACACGATCCTCGACATGGCGACCAAGGCGCGCGACGTCGGGCACCAATACATGGCGCTCACCGACCATTCGCCGCGACTGAAGATCGCGCACGGCTTGACGCCGGAACGGCTGCGAGAACAACTCGACGTGGTTGCGGACGTCAATCGAGAGCTGGCGCCGTTCCGGCTGCTCAGCGGCATCGAGGTCGACATCCTCGAAGACGGTTCCCTCGACCAGGAAGACGAGTTGCTGGCGGAGATCGATGTTGTGGTCGCCAGCGTGCACTCGAAGCTGCGAATGAACGAACGTGACATGACCGCTCGGATGGTCAAGGCGATGTCGAATCCCCATGCCGACATCCTGGGCCATTGCACGGGGCGGCTCGTGACGGGGAGAGGACGGCCGCCGTCGACGTTCGACACGACCGCGGTGTTCGAGACGTGTCGAGACAATGACAAGGCCGTGGAGATCAACTGCCGTCCCGAACGGCTCGATCCGCCGCGGGAGATGCTCCAGCAGGTGGTCGGACTCGGCATCAAAGTCGCGATTTCCACCGACGCGCACGCGACCGAACAACTCGAATGGCAACTGTTCGGTACCGAACGCGCCGCCGAGTGCGGTGTGGAAGCGGCGTCGGTCGTGAACGCCTGGCCGGTTGACGACCTCGTCGCCTGGTGCAACTCGCATTAACTCCGCTCTCGGCGTGACGCCGGGCCGCTCGGGCCCCGACCGCGGCAATGAGGGCTTCGCCTTGCATGCGCGGTCTTCACTAGAGAGCGGTGATAACGGCTTCCCAGGGGGCGAGGGTGAGGGAGCCGGCGACGACTTCGTGGGCGCGGTCCGGATCGCTCGACATGCGAATCGTACCGGTCACTCCGCGCACGCTCGTTGCGGTGTCGCTCAGATTGCACGCGACGACCACGCCATTCCCGCGGTGCCACGCCCACACGTTGTCGTCGGTCGCGATGGTCGTGTAGCTGCCGGAGCGCAATGCGTCGACGTCGTCGCGTAAGGCGATGAGGTCACGCGTGAGGGAAAGGAACGACGTCGGGTCGTCGCGCTGCGCCTCGACGTTGTACGACGCGGCGTCGCCGTAGGGCAGCCACGGTTCCACACCCGTGGGCGCGAACCCGCCGCCCGCGGCGCTCGTCCATTGCATCGGTGTGCGCTCGGGATCGCGTCCGTAGTGCCCGTTGAAGATGATGCCAACGGGGTCGAGAATGCGGTCGGCCGGGATCGGCGTGTCGGGCATGCCGATCTCGTCGCCGTAGTAAAGGAAGGGCGTGCCGCGTAGGCCCATCAAAAGCACCAGCGCGCACCGCGCTTTCGCCGGGTCGCCGCCGGCCCAGCGAGTGGGGAACCGCGTGTTGTCGTGGTTGCCGAGCGTGTACACCGGCCACGAGTGCTCCGGCATCGCGGCTTCCGTTCCTTCCACGATCGCCCGCAGTGGTTCGGCCTGAAACGGCGCATGGATCAACAGGAAGTTGAACGCGAGGTTGAGTTCGTCGTCGTTGCCGTAGAACGACGCGAGCAGTTCGTATTCGTGCACATGGGTCTCGCCGATGAGGATCCGCGGTGGGTCGTATTTTTCGCAGATCGCGCGCCACCGGCGGAGCACTTCGTGCGTACCTGGCTGACACGCGTTGTAGATCTGCTGCTGACCCCGTAGCCGTACGAACCAATGGTCGTCGGGCTGCGCCGGTGGGTTGTCGCGCAGGTCGCGATCCTTCACGAGCATGTGCACGACGTCGATGCGGAAGCCGGCGACACCACGGTCGAACCAGAACTGCAGGATGCGGTCGAACTCGTCGCGCACTTCGGGGTTCCACCAGTTGAGGTCGGGCTGCGACGGCAAGAAGTGGTTCATGAAGTACTGGCCGGTGTGGTCGTCGAACGTCCACGCCGGCTTCGACGGGTCGAACGCGTTCACCCAGTTGTTCGGCGGCGACCCGTCGGGCTTCGGGTCTCGCCACACGTACCAGTCGCGGTAACGCGCGTCGCGCGAGGACCGCGAGTCGAGGAACCAGGGGTGCTGGTCACTCGTGTGGTTCGGTACGAGGTCGAGAATGACGCGGATACCGCGGCGAGCCGCTTGGTCGATGAGTTCTTCGGCGTCGGCGAGCGTGCCGAGGGGCGGGTCGACGTCGCAGTAGTCGGCAACGTCGTAACCCCAATCGGCGTTGGGCGACACCGTGATGGGGTCGAGCCAGATCCCGTCCACGCCGAGCCATTGCAGGTGGTCGAGGCGTTGGGTGATGCCGGGGAGGTCGCCCACGCCGTCGGCATTCGTGTCCATGAACGACCGCGGGTAGATCTGGTACAGCACACCGTCGCGCCACCATGTGCGCGCGGTGCCGTCCGCCGGCATCTCAGGCATTGCAGGAAACTAATCCCGCGAGACGACGGCTATTTTGCGACGCGGCTCACGATGCGTTCGTACGCCTCGGGGTCGGTGGCACCTTCGGTGCACAGCACGAGCACCGACGCGCCGGCGAGCTCGAGCGGATGGCTCCCCGGCGGCGCCGCGGCCAGTGCACCCAACCCCGCCAACCCGGAGGCACCCGTCTCGCCTGCGACCATGCCGATCCCGGCCAGGTCGCGCATCGCCTGCTCGGCCGCGGCGTCGTCGATCGCAACGAAGACGTCGACGCCTCGCGACACCAACGGCCACGCGATCATCGACACGTTGCCGCAATTCAACCCGGCCATGATCGACCGGTGCGGACCGGGAACGGTGACCGGTCGGCCCGCCGCCGCCGACGCCAGGTTGCACGCGGCCGTGTCCGGCTCGACTCCGACGATCGCGCTGCGGCCTTCGTAGTGCGCGACCACGGCGGCCGCGAGCGCGCCGACGCCCATTTGCACGACCACGATGTCGGGCTGCGAGCCGGCGAGTTGGTCGTCGACCTCCGCGAAGATCGTGTCGTAGCCGGCGATCACGTTCGCAGGAACGTCGGTGTAGCCGGGCCACGACGTGTCGGACACCACGAGGGTGGTGCTCGACGCCATCTCCGCAGACGCGACGACCGCGTCGTCGTACGTGCCGTCGACCACCGTGACCGCCGCGCCCTCGCTCTCGATACCGGCGATACGTGCTGCCGCGGTGCCGGCCGGAACGAGGATGTGCGATTCGTAGCCGAGCAATGACGCCGTGTGCGCGACCGCGCGCCCGTGGTTGCCGTCGGTGGCGGCCACGAACCTGAGCGGTCCGAGCGAGGCGAGCGCGGCGCGCAACTCGTCCAGATCACGCCATTGCGGCTCGTGCCCGAGCCGTTCCACGACCAGGCGGTAGATCGCCCACGACGCGCCGAGGATCTTGAACGCGGGCAGGCCGAGACGGCTGCTCTCGTCCTTCACCCAGAGGCGCGCCAGCCCGAGGTCGGCGGCACCGCCCGGCGCTTCGGCCAACGGAGTCGGGGCGTAGCCCGGCAACCGGCGGTGGAACGGACGCGGCCCATCGCCGCCGAGACCGGCGCGCCGGGGCACTTTCGGCTCGGCGCGGTTGGGGTTCACGAGGATCGTAGGCATGGGCGCGTGCTCGCAAAGTGGCGTTCACATGATGGCAACGCCGCTCGCGTTGACAATTTGTTGAAGACAATCGAGCCTAGTTGCGTTGACTTCTTTCACCCTCAACGGCACCGCGGTCACCGTGACGCGTGACCACCCCCACCTGCTCGCGGCGCTGCGCGAGGAGCTGGACGTGTTGTCGGTCAAGGATGGTTGCGCGCCGTCGGGACAATGCGGTTGTTGCACGGTGCTCGTCGACGACAAAGCGGTCGTGAGTTGCAACCTGTCGCTCGCGCGCGTGGAGGGTGCGTCGATCACCACGCTCGAAGGCATGCCCGAAGCGCAGCGAACCCGACTCGCCGAGGCGTTTGCGGCAACCGGAGCGTTGCAGTGCGGGTTCTGCACCCCTGGGATCCTCGTGCGCGTCGCCGCGTTGCTCGACAAGAAGGGCGCGGGCCTCGATCGCGACACGGCGGCCCGTCATCTCGGCGCGCACCTCTGCCGCTGCACCGGCTACGTGAAGATCCTCGACGCCGTGGAAGTACTCGCCAAGGGCGAGACCGTGGTGCCGACCGCGCTCGGCGGGATCGGCACCAGCGGCGCCCGGTACCAGGGCGTGGAACTCGCACTCGGCGACAAGCCGTACATCGACGATCTGCGCGTCGAGGGCCTCACGCACGCCGCGCTGCGGCTCGCAGACCACGCGCGTGCAGACGTGTTGCGTATCGACACGACTCCCGCCGAAGCACTGCCGGGCGTCGTGCGCGTGTTCACCGCCGCGGATGTCCCCGGCGAGCTGCGGGTCGGGCTCATCCATCACGACTGGCCGGTGTTGATTCCGGTCGGCGGACGCACGTCGTACCTCGGTGACGTGATGGCCATCGTGGTGGCGGAGGACCGCGAGACCGCGCGCCGGGCCGCCGAACTCGTCGAGATCGAGTACCGGCCTCTCCGTGCGATCGTCGATGCGGTAACCGCAATCGACGACCCGGACGATGCGGTCTGGGGTCTCGACGGCAACGTCCTGTCGGTCTCGCGCTACGCCCGCGGCGACGTCGACGAGGCCCTCGAAGCCAGCCCGTACGTCGTTTCCGACGTGTTCCAGACCCAACGCATCGAGCACGCGTTCCTCGAACCGGAATCGACGGTCGCGGTGCCACTCGCCGGCGATCGCCTGCACGTGTACTCGGGTGGGCAAGGCGTGTGGGACGACCGCGATCAGATCGCGTCGGTGCTCGGTGTCGATCCGGCGCGCGTCACCGTCGAGTTGGTGTCGAACGGCGGCGCGTTCGGTGGCAAGGAAGACATGAGCAACCAAGCGCAAACCGCGCTCGCTGCCTTCCTGCTCGGGCGCCCGGTGAAGTGCACCCTCTCGCGGGAAGAGTCGCTGCTGCTGCACCCGAAGCGCCACCCCGTGCGCATCGACCTCACCGTGGGCTGTGACGCGAACGGCAAGCTCACCGCGTTGCGGGCGCGCATGATCGGAGACTCCGGCGCGTACGCGTCGGTAGGTATGAAAGTGCTCGAACGCGCGGCCGGACACGCGAGCGGGCCCTACCACCTCCCCACGATCGACGTTGAGGCGATCGCGGCGCGCACCAACAACCCCGTATGCGGTGCCTTCCGTGGCTTCGGCGCCAACCAGGCGCAGTTCGCAATGGAAGGAGCGCTCGATCGTCTCGCGGAACGGGTGGGCATCAGCGGCTGGGAGATCCGCAGCCGCAACGTGATCGAACCGGGCGCGGTTTGGGGTCCGGGCCAGCTGATGGACGAGGGCTGTCGCGGCGCGCGGCGCTGCCTCGACGCCGTGCGCCCGGCCTACGAGGCCGCGCGCGCCGACGGCAAGGCGGTCGGCGTCGGCCTCGGCCTGAAGAACTCCGGTTTGGGGAACGGCTTCCTCGAGATCGTGCGCGCGATCGTGCGGTTCGAACCCGACGGCATGGTCGAAGTGCGCCACTGCTGGACGGAGATGGGCCAAGGCGTGCACACCATCGCCGCCCAGGTTGCGATCGAAGAGCTCGCGGTCGAGCCCGAACGCATCCGCGTCGTAGTCGACACCACGCGCGAACTGGGTGCGGGGCAGACCACCGGTAGTCGCGGCACGTTGATGGGTGCGGGCGCGGTCGCCGACGCGTGTCGCCGTGCACTCGCCGACGGTTGTCAGGTCGGCGTCGACTACGCGGGCGAGTACCGCGTCGACTGGACGCAGGCAATCGAGTCGGGTGCTACCAACCCGACGATCCATTCCGCGTTCGGCTATGCGGCGCAGCTGGTGTTGATTGATCGCGAGACCGGCGAGATCGAACGGATCGTCGCCGCGCACGACGTCGGCCGCGCGGTGAACCCACAGCAGTGCGAAGGCCAGGTCGAAGGCGCGGTGCACATGGGCCTGGGCTACGCACTCACCGAAGACTTTCCGTGCGACGAGCACGGGCGGCCAACCGTCTCGACGTTGCGCGGCCTCG
>JAODBJ010000262.1 GCA_025463905.1 Actinomycetes bacterium | reverse complement strand
CGCGCGTGAACGGCGGCGACCGTCGGCGCAGGGGAGTGGCCGGCCATTGCACCGGTATCGCCGAGGCAGAAGTCGAGCAGTTCATGTTGATCGAGGTCGGTGACCCGTGCGCCCGACGCGCGGTCGAGATAGAGCGGGAAGCCGCCGGCGTTCTTCGCCATCCACGTCATCGGCACGCGACCGAACAGGTTGGTGGCAGCGGCGCTCGCCGCACGCGACTTCGGGTTGCGGTCCGCGTAGAGAACGCGTTCGGCCGCGAGTAACGCAGCCAGACGGCGCCGGTCGACACGCGACGGCGCGGTCACCCGTGATCGCCGGTGTGTACGGGTCCGGCCATCGCCGTCACGGTAGTCGGAGGCATCCCCAGTGCTCGCGCTGGCTGCCGCAACCGCCGACGCGTACGAGCACGGGCTGGCCTAGCGTCTAGCGCACGGGACAGGAGACGTCATGGGTGAGGGCTTCGTCGAAACGAACGGCGTCCGGCTCTGGTACGAGGACCCCGGGGAGCTCGCGCGTGGGAGGGCGTCCGCCACGAGATGCCTGAGCCGCTCGCACCGGATCTCCAGGCGCGGTTGTTGAAGCATGTCGCCGCGGCCTCCTGACGACGCTGCCGGTTCCTTGCCGGCCGGCGACTTCTCATCGTGGATGAGCGAGATGCAAGGCGCGCTTCGCGCTGAACGCGGATCCAACGTGCCCTGCGATGGGTGCACCGCTTGCTGTACGTCGTCGCAGTTCGTCCACATCGGTCCGGAGGAGACGGACACGCTCGCCCACATACCCGCGGAGTTGCAGTTCCCTGCACCCGGGTTGCCGCGCGGCCATGTTGTTCTCGGCTACGACGAGCGCGGACACTGCCCGATGCTGATCGACAACCGGTGCTCGATCTACGAGCACCGCCCGGCGACGTGTCGCACCTACGACTGCCGGGTCTTTCCCGCGGCCGGGCTCGAGATCGACGACGACGGCAAGGTCCTGATTGCGCAACGGGTGCGGCGTTGGAAGTTCGGTTTCCCGACGCAGGCTGATCGGAACCAGCACGACGCGGTCCAAGCGGCTGCGACGTTCCTCGATGAGCACGCAGACCTTCTACCGGATGGCGCGGCGCCGACGAACGCGACACAACTCGCCGTTCTCGCGGTCGCGATTCACGACGTGTTTCTTCGATACGACGATGACACCGGCGAGATGACGGTCGTCGATCCCGATCCCGACGTCGTGCGTGTCGAAGTGGCTCGACTTAGCGGCGTAAGCGGCTGAATGGTTTGTAGTGGTCTTCGTGACTACGGCGCACGTCGTCGTCGTTGCGTGTCGCTCTGTCGTAGTCGGGCGCGCTCTTGATGTCGGACTTCTTCATTCGCACGTTGATCCGTTTGTTCTTCGGGTCGATCGTGTCGATCGCGCCGGCGGGGATCATTCGCTTCTTGCCGAGGATCCAAAAGCCAGTGTCGACGACGATGTACTCGCGACCGTCGTCACCGATCACGACCTCCTCGACCTTGCCGACGTTGCCGTCGCGCGCCGAAACCTCATAACCCACGAGGTCGGGCACCTCCGGGGCGACCAGTTCGGCGTCCAAGATCCAAATCTCCGCGATTCCTGCCATCGGTAATCACCTCCGCGCGCGCCGATACCCACCACGTCGCGAGCTGAGACCGGATCGGAGCGCAACCACGCGAACGCGGGGTTCCTCGCATCCTCGAGGGCGCGACGCTGATGACACACCAGGTTTGAACGCACGCGGGCTCGAAGAGCCCGAGGAGGAGGACACACCATGGCTTTGATGCGATGGGACCCCGTCGCCGACATCGACCGCATGCTTGACCTCGTCGCGGCCAGCGCGCGCGGAGGAAATGGCGGCAGTCAGGCGGCGACGCGGAGCATGCCGATGGATGTCTATCGCCAAGGCGATGAGTACATCGTCGAGATGGATCTTCCCGGCGTCGACCCGTCGTCGATCGACATCAGCGTCGAGCGCAACATGATCACCGTCGAAGCGGAAGCCGAGTCGACACACGAGCAAGCCGACGAGCAGATCCTGTGCGAGCGCCGACACGTCCGGTACCGCCGGCAGCTCTACCTTGGCGACGACGTGGACACCGAGAACATCCAGGCCTCGTACGACAACGGGGTCTTGCGCCTCACGGTGCCGATCGCGCAGGAGCAGCGTTCCCGGAAGGTACAGGTCGCCGCGGGCGATAACCGCACGAACCAGATCTCGGCGCAGAATCAATCGGGTCAGCAGGGGCAGTCAAGCGGTGGCGACGCGTCGTCTTCGGCGAAGCGGGAACCCGCCACGACGGGCGCGCAAGCGGGGAGCTGACCGGCCAGAGCGTACGGGTCAGCCTGCGCCGCTGACTTCGAGGGTCAACTGGGATTCGTTGATGCTGTTGCCCACAGTGGACGTGTCGGAGCTCGTGGTGATCAGCAATGTTTGCGGGCCGCTGCTCCACGAGCCTCGATACGTGCAACCGACTGCGGGAACATCGTTGTTGACGACGCAGCGCCCGAGCGGCGCCGCCGGCGAGCTGACCGTCCATCCGTTTGTGAGGGCCGACTCGTAGAACACGATCAGCGCGCTCGGACTGAGCCCGTCGACGCGAAACGTCTGCGTCGTGGTGCTGCCCTGTTGGATCGGTCCGCTGAGCGGTTGCGCGCCGCCCGGCTTCGGGATGTCGACGAGAATGCCGGGTGCGAACGTGCCGTTCCTCGAGGGTTGGGCGCCCGTCGCCGAGCCGGCGCCGTTGGCCGCGCCCGCGCTCGCGCTGTACGTCCCGCTCTGACCGCCGCCGCCGCCGCACGCTGCGAACGCAACGATGGCGAACAATGCGAGGCCTGCGCCCGCGCGTCGTCCTCGCCATTGGCTATCTCGCCCCATGTTCCGACTTCTCCGGTATTCGTCGCGACTCCACCCGCGATCCCAACACGGCGCGGCGACCTATCCAACCCGCGAATGCGTCTTGCGCGAGACCAACTCGTTGTCACGACGGTGATCGCGTCGCTTTCGTCGGGGCGTGCGTCAGTTCTGCAGACGATCGCTGCGCTGTATTCGTTCGACTAGGCGCATATTTCGCCGACGCGTGGGTAGCGCCTACCCATGGCGGAGCTCGCGACGGTGACGCTGCTCATCAACCGTGAGGAGCACTCGCTCGAGCTCGACACTCGTACGTCGCTCCTCGACCTCCTGCGCGAGCATCTCGGTCTGACGGGCGCGAAAAAGGGCTGTGACCACGGGCAGTGCGGCGCGTGCACCGTCCTGATCGACGGTCGTCGTGCCAATGCCTGTCTCGCGCTCGCGGTCGCACATGACGGCGCCGAAATCGTCACGATCGAAGGGCTCGCGCAAAATGGTTCGCTGCATCCGCTGCAAGCCGCATTCGTGGAGCACGACGCGTTCCAGTGCGGATACTGCACGCCCGGACAGATCTGTTCCGCCATCGGCATGCTCGGCGAGTTCGACGCCGGGTGGCCAAGCCACGTTTCTCACGACATCACTGCGCCGAACCTCGACGCGCAAGAGATCCGCGAACGGATGAGCGGGAACATCTGCCGGTGCGGCGCGTATCCGAACATCGTCGCCGCCATCGAGGAGGTGTCGCGCTGAAGCCGTTCCGTTATGAGCGGGCGTACGACGAACGAGCCGCCATCGCGACGCTCGCGGCGACACCGGGAGCGAAGTTCCTCGGCGGGGGAACCAATCTTGTCGATCTCATGCGACTCGGCGTCGAGACGCCCGACCTGCTGGTCGACGTTCGGCGGTTGGCGTCCGACCGGATCGACGAGACCGACGCCGGCGGGCTGCGCATCGGCGCGGGCGTTCGGAACAGCGATCTCGCGGCCGACGCGCGCGTGCGTACCCGCTATCCGGCGCTCGCCGAAGCGTTGCTGGCGGGGGCATCGGGCCAGTTGCGCAACCTTGCGACGACGGGCGGCAACCTGCTCCAGCGAACGCGGTGCGCGTACTTCCAGGACGTGACGACGCCGTGCAACAAGCGCGACCCGGGCACCGGGTGTCCGGCTCGCGACGGCGAGCATCGCAACCTCGCGATCATCGGTCATTCGGAGCATTGCGTCGCGACCCATCCATCCGACATGGCGGTGGCGCTCGTCGCGTTCGAAGCGATTGTGCGCGTGGTAGGACTGGGGGGTGGACGCGAAATCCCCCTCGTCGACTTCCACCGGTTGCCCGGCGATACGCCGCAGCGCGACACGGTGCTCGAACGAGACGAGTTGATCGTCGCCGTCGACGTGCCCGCCCTGACCGTTGCGGTCAACTCGACGTATCGCAAAGTGCGTGAGCGCGCATCGTTCGCGTTCGCGCTCGTCTCCGTTGCGGCCGCGCTCGACGTCGTCGACGGCGAGATTCGCGATGTTCGTATCGCGTTCGGGGGGCTCGCACACAAGCCTTGGCGCGCGCACGTCGCCGAAGCAGCGTTGCGGGGTTCGGCGGCGGACACGGATGCATTCAGGAGGGCCGCCGACGCCGAACTTGCGCAGGCGGAACCGCTACGAGACAACGGCTACAAGGTCGAACTCGCGCGCAACACGCTCGTTCGCACGCTTCAGGAGCTGGCGGAATGAGCGTGGTGGCGCCCTCGATCGGCGCGCCCGCCGACCGGATCGAAGGCCGAGACAAGGTTGCCGGGAAAGCGACGTACGCGTTCGAATACGAGCAGGTGAACGTCGCGTACGCGGCCATCGTCCAGTCGAGCATCGCCAAGGGCACGGTCCGGGCCGTCGATTCCGCGGCGGCGCTTGCATTACCCGGCGTGCTCGCCGTGCTGTCGCACGAGAATGCACCGACGCTCTCTGCGGAAGGCGAGCTCGCAGTGCTGCAGTCGCTCGAGGTCTCCTATCGCGGACAGATCGTCGCGGCCGTGATCGCCGACAGCCTCGAAACGGCACGGCACGCCGGGCAACTCGTGCGCGTCGACTACGACGTTGCGCAGCACGACGTCGAACTCCGTCCCGATCATCCGCGGCTCTACAAACCGGACAGGGTCAACCCGAACTTCCCAACCGACTCAGAGCAGGGTGATGTCGAGCAGGCGCTCGCGACCGCGACGATCACCGTTGACGAGACCTACACGACGCCCGCGCAGCACAACAATCCGATGGAGCCTCATGCCACCATCGCGGTTTGGGAGAACGACGGGCTCACGCTGTACGACTCGAACCAAGGTGCATGGCGCGTCGCGCAAACTCTTGCCCCCATCTTCGGGATAGACGTCGGGCAGGTTCGGGTCATCTCGCCGCACGTCGGTGGCGGCTTCGGTTCGAAGGGCACGCCGCGCCCACACGCTGTACTCGCCGCGATGTGCGCGCAGCACGTGCAGCGCGCGGTGAAGCTCGCCGTGACGCGGCAGCAGATGTTCACCCTCACTGGGTACCGCACCCCGACGATCCAACGTCTCCAACTTGGCGCTGACCGGGACGGTCGTATATCCGCGATCGCGCACGACGTCGTCGAGCAGACCTCGACCGTGCAGGAGTTCGCCGAGCAAACGGCCGTCGCGACGCGAATGATGTACGCGTCACCGAACCGGCGGACGACGCACCGCCTCGTCGCGCTGAATCTGCCCACACCCGCTTGGATGCGCGCGCCGGGCGAATGCCCCGGCATGTACGCGCTCGAGTCCGCGCTCGATGAGCTCGCGGTCGCGTGCGATCTCGATCCGGTCGAGCTGCGGATCCGGAACGAACCCGACGTCGACCCGGAGACGGGTAACCGCTTCTCGACCCGCAATCTCGTCGCCTGCCTTCGCGAGGGCGCGCAACGCTTCGGCTGGTCGGATCGCATTCCGGAACCGGCCTCTCGCCGGGCCGCCCGCTGGATGGTCGGTATGGGCGTGGCGGCGGCGACCTATCCGGCACGGCGCGCGCCGTCGACCGCACACGCGAACGCCGAGGCCGACGGGACGTTCACGATCCGCATCACCGCGTCCGACATCGGCACCGGCGCGCGCACTGTCCTCACGCAGATCGCCGCCGACACGCTCGACGCGCCGATCGAACGTGTACGCGTAGAGATTGGCGATAGCAGCTCCGGCCCGGCCCAGGTTGCCGGCGGTTCGTCCGGGACGTCGTCGTGGGGCACCGCGGTCGTGAAAGCGTGCCGGCTGCTTCGCGCGGGCCAAACGGAAGTGAGTGTCGACACGAGCGATGATGTGGACGGAGGAGAGCCCCTCACGAAGCAAGCCTTCGGCGCGCACTTCGCCGAAGTGCTCGTCGACGTCGACACCGGCGAAGTGCGCGTCCCGCGCATGGTCGGCGTATTCGGGTGCGGCCGGATCATCAATCCGAAGACCGCGCGCTCACAGTTCATCGGTGGCATGACGATGGGCGTGTCGATGGCGTTGTTCGAAGAGACGCTCTTGGATCCGCACCTCGGCGCCTACGTGAACCACGACCTGGCGATGTATCACGTCCCCACGAACGCCGACATCGGCGAGATCGACGTGGCATGGATCGACGAGGAAGATTTCGCCGTGAACCCGATGGGTGCGAAAGGCCTTGGGGAGATCGGCATCGTCGGCTGCGCCGCCGCGGTCGCGAATGCCGTCTACAACGCGACCGGCATTCGCATTCGCGACCTGCCCATCACACCCGCCAAGCTCGTCGGCCGGCTCTAGGTCCGCGGCTCACGTGTCGGAGACGATGATCGTCTCGACGTCGAGGTGGCCGGTCGACGTCGCTGTGACATCGCTCCCGACCGGCGGCGTCCCGGTCGTGGTCGCCGTATCGATGATCGGCTGGCCGGGCGGAGCATCTCCGGGAACGTTGTACATCGCCACTACGGACGTCGTTTCGCTCGGCGCAAGCTCACCAACCGGCAAGGTGATCGTTCCGAGCACGTCGTCGGAGAGCGTCAGGTTCGAGAGGGTGGTCTGGCCAGTGTTCGTCACGACGAACGTATAGAAGACGGTGTAGCCCGGTTGTGCCGGTGATCCGTCGATTGATTCACTCAGCGCGATCGAGGCGACGAACTTCGTGTCGGTGAACGTGCACGTGAGTTGCGCGCCCGGGTCAACCATCACCGTGATCGATGTTCCGTCTTCGATGATCGGCTGTGCCCCGCAGTCCACGCTTGCCAGTTGCCAACCGCTCGGCACGTTCTCGGCGATCGTGTAGGTCGTCGGGTGCAATCCGGCGAAGGTCTGTGAGCCACCGTTGCCGGCAACCGCGAACGGCGTCCCGTCGAAGGTGAACGGGAACGAGTCCGCAACCTCGGGAGCCGTGTGCTTCACAACCGTGATCAAGCCGCGGGCCGCGTCGGTGAAGGTGCACACGACCTGGCCGCCCGCAGGCAGTGCGAACTCGACGCCGTTGGTTACGTCGCTCGTCGCGAGTTGTGAACCATTGAGCGTGCACGCGGCGTTGCCGAAGTCCCAGCCGTCGGGCACCGTTTCGTTGAGCGTGAGGCTCGCGGGATCGACGTCGGTCCATACGGCGCTACCGGTGCCGTTGCTCGTCGTCACCGTCTTCGTGCCGAGGTTGCTCAGCGCGAAGTCGAAGGTGCCGTCACCGCCGATCGCATCCTTCACGACGGTGACCGACCCGAGCTTCGTATCGGTAAACGTGCACGTGGCGTCGGCGCCGGGTGGCAACAGGAAGCTCGCGCCCGACGCCGTGGCGATCGTCGGTAGAGGCGACCCGTCCGCTGCGCACGTCACACCATCCAACCGCCAGCCCACCGGTACGGCTTCGCCGATGGACGTGGGTCCAGACGGCACGTCGTTCCATTCGGCCGAGCCGGTGCCGCCCGACGTTGTGATGTCGTGGGTGGGAAGGCCGGCGAGCGAGAACGTGAACGTCCCGTCGCCACCGTCGGTCTGTTTGACCACCGTTACCGTGCCGCGGTGGCTGTTGGTGAAGGTGCACGTTGCGTGCGCGCCGGGCGCGAGCGACACCACCGCGCTGTTGCCGGTGACGACTCCGGACTGGTCGCACGCGAGGCCGGTGAAGTCCCAGCCGGGCGAGTCGTGTTCCGTCACTGCGTAAGCGCCGGGCAGGAGATCAGTCCACGTGGACGTGCCGGCGCCGGCGTTCGTCGTCACAACGTGATCAGAGTTGTCCGACAATGAGAAGTTGAACGCGCCGTCGCCGCCGACGGCCTGCTTCACGACCGTGACCGACGCGAGTTGTGTATCGGTGAAGACGCACACCACGTGTTGACCCGGCGCGAGTGTGACAACGACTTCGGACCCGTTCTGCACGACCGACGCGCTCGCGCAATCGATGCTGGTCAAGGTCCATCCCGCCGCGACGTGCTCCGCAACCGTGTGGTCACCGCTCGTCAAACCCCCGAACGTCGTGGCGCCGCCATTGCCGAGCAGCGTGAACGGGTTGCCGTCGAAGGCGAATCCAACCGCGGATGCCGACGATGGCGCCGTGCGTTTCACCACGGTGATCGAACCGCGTGCGATGTCGACAAACGTGCACGTGACGTCGGCGCCAGGCGCGAGTGTGAACGTCGTCCCCGATCCGCTCGCCGCGGCGGCCAAGGAGACCCCGTTGGCAGCGCAGTTCACGGAGTCGAGGTCCCAACCCGCCGGCACGGTTTCGGCAAGGTTGTACGAGCCCGGTACGAGGTTCGTCCACGAACGTGCGCCGGTGCCGCCGGCGGTTGTGACGGTCTGACCGGGTTGCGCCGTCAACGAGAACGGGAACGCGCCGTCGCCTCCGACCGAGTTCTTCACCACCGTGATCGAGCCGCGTGCGGTGTCAGCGAAGGTGCATGTGACGTCGGCGCCTGCCGGTACCACGAAGCTGAGTCCGTTGGGTGCCGCCTGTGTGGGAAGGGAAGACGCGCCCGACACGCACGTCGTCGAGCCGAGGTCCCAGCCGAACGGCACTGTTTCGGTCAGTGTGAAGTAGCCCGGCACGAGGTTCGCCCATTGCGCGCGTCCGCTTCCGCTGTGGGTTGTGACGCTCGCGGCCGGTTGACCGGTGAGTGAGAACGCGAAGGTGCCGTCGCCGCCGTCGGTTTCCTTCACGACCGTCACGGACGCACGCGCCGTGTCGATGAAGCTGCACGTGACACTGGCGCCGGGCGGAAGCATGAATGCGACCCCGGACCCCGCCGGTGTCGTCGCGATGGGTTCGGCGCCGGCTGCGCAGGTTGCCGAGTTGAGATCCCAGCCACTCGGGACGACTTCGGCCACGGCGTATGAGCCCGGTACGAGGTTCGTCCATGAACGCGATCCCTGCCCGTTCGCCGTCGCGACCGTCAACGACGGCTGGCCGCTCAGCGTGAACGGGAAGTTGCCGTCGCCGCCGATCGCGCTCTTCACGATGGTCACCGACGCGCGCGCCGTGTCTGTGAACGTGCACGTGACATCGGCGCCGGCCGCGAGCGCGAGCGTCAAACCAGTGCCGCTGGGTGTGGTCGCGATCGGTCCGTTGCGCGTCGAGCAGGTCGCGCTCGTGAAGTCCCAGCCGCTCGGAACGGCTTCCGTGACGGTGAACGCTCCGGGCGCGAGATTGAGCCAACTCGCAGTGCCGGCACCGCCGTGAGTCGCGACCGTTGCTGTGCCCAAACCGCTGACCGAGAAGTCGAAGTTGCCGTCACCGCCGATCGTGTGTTTCACGACTGACAACGAGCCGAGGCGCGTGTTCGCGAAGGCGCACGTGAGGGCGGCGCCGGGCGCCAACGCGACCGCGATGCCACTTGCGACGGGTGTCGCCGCCACGGGTTGGCCGCCGGCAGTGCACGCAGCCGACGCGAAGCTCCAATGTCCCGGCACCGCCTCGCTGAGCACCAGGTTGCCGGGCGGGACGTCGTCCCACGTCGCGGAACCGATGCCGCCGGTCGTTGCGACCGGCTTCGAGGCCTGTCCGGTCAACGAGAAGTCGAAAGTGCCGTCACCCCCGCTGGTCTGCTTCACCACGGTCACGGAACCGTGCTTCGTGTTGCTGTACGTGCAAGTCACTGTTTCGCCGCTGTCGAGCCGCACCGTCGCCGTAGGGCCGCTCGTCGTCGATGCGTTGCCGGGCACGGGATCGCTACAGGTGAGCCCGGTCAAGTCCCAGCCCGCAGTTGCAGTCTCGCTGAGCGTGTAGCCGATCGTGCTCGGCGGTAGCACGATCAGGTTCGACTGAGCATCGCCCGCGGTAGTCATGAGCCCGAGGTTGCCGTTCGGAACGGCAGTCCCGTTGAACGTGAACGTGCCGTCGCCGCCGAAGGCGCGCTTGCGCACGACCAACGCACCAGGCGTTGTGATCGCGGCGGTGTGTAACGAACGATCCTGGTTGCCGCCCTGCCCGTTCAGCGAGATGAGGCGCGTGTGGTAGGGCGAACCGTTGATGCTGATTGCGGATCGGCCGAGACTCCAGTCGAACTGGGTCGAGATGTGCCCGCCCCACGCCAAGACCGGCGTCGCCGTCGACGCCTTGAACGTCACCGCGATGCTCGTTGCACTGCTCCCCGCGTAGGAACCGGAGACCGTGTAGCCCGACACCGCGGTGATCGCGCCGCCGTAGAGCGTGAAGCGCCCCGGCACCTGCGTACCGTGGAACGTCGGGTCGGCGCCGACGTTCGGGTCGAGCGGGATTGCCGCCGAAGAGGAACTCGTAAGGTTGCAAGATGCAACGCCCGAGCACGGGTTGGCGGCGGGTGCGCTGCGATCAAAGCTCGTGATGTAGTCGAGCGCGTGTTTGCCCTGCTGAGTCGTGTCCCACTGCACGATCACCGTGCTCGCGGTAGCCGTGGGCACGCTCGACATCGTCAAGCGGTACGGCACTGAGTCGCCCTCATACCAGTGGGCCTTGTTCTGGTTGAGGTTGCCGTTCT
>JAODBJ010000257.1 GCA_025463905.1 Actinomycetes bacterium | reverse complement strand
TGCACGAAGATCTGCAGCGTGCAGGGCGGCGGCGTCTCGCCGCCGCCGCGACGGCCGGAGTTGCGCTCCTCGCGCTCTCGGTCGCGCTGCTCGTCCTGCCGATCGTCGCCGCGACGGTGTTCGTGTTCAGCCCCCTGTTCGCGACGGTGAGTACCTCGAGCGAGGTGCTGCGAACGATCGTCATCTCACTCGGGATCGGTGGCGTCACGTCATTCGTCGCGACCGCGTTCGCGTGGCACCACGCCGAACGCGACGCGCTCCGCTCGGCCGATCTTCAACTGGCAACCGTGCCCGGAACGCGTCTCGACGTCGTGCCCTCTTGGCGAGTGGCCAACGAGGCGCTCCCCCGCGTCCGGCACCTCCTCGATGCGCTGTCGATCGCGGCCGGCGTGCTTCCGCCCCGTTGCGCGGTGGTGGTCGATCCCGCACCGAACCTCTTGAGCATCGGCCGCCGCCCCGAAACCGCGTGGATCGTGTGCACCACCGGCCTGCTCGACGAGTTGCCGCGCCGAGAACTCGAAGCGGTGCTCGCCTATGAATTGGGGCGGGTCGCGTGCCGAGAAGTGTCGCTCGACACCGTGGTGTACGCGTGCACGGCCCGCACATACGAGGTGTGGGGCGGAGCGATCGGCGGCCACCACGGCACCCTCGTGTACGCACCGCTCGCAATCCTCGGGCTTCCGTTACTCGCCGGGTGCGCGGTGTTGCGCCGCGCCGCGCTCAGCGCACGCGCTCGCCTCTCCGACGGCTTGGCCGTGCAGTTCTCCCGAGACCCGATCGCGTTGCTCGCCGCGCTGCGGCGCCTCGACGCCGATTCGCGCACCGTGCGGTTCGCCGGCACACCCAACGCGCATCTGTGGTTGCAATACCCGCACACGCGAGCGTCACGATGGCTGCTCGGCACGCGTCGCCTCCTCGGCGCCCGGGTGCGGCGCCTCGAGCGTCTCACTGCTTCCATCCGCTAGCGGGGGGCGGCGCACTCTTCGTTGAGCGGGTCGTCACGCAGCCGAAAGAACGGTGCGACCAGGACCACCGACACGTCCATGACCGGATCCCACGCGTACTTCTCCACCTCCGACGCGCTGCGGCGGCCGGTGGACGCACGCACGATCTCGAATCGGCTCGCGCCGACCGTCGCGACCGGTTCGCCGGCACCCGACACTGCCACTCCGGCCTCGGTATCGAAGCGCAACGTCGGCAACTCGGTGAACAAGCGACTGTCGGTGACCCAGCGGAACACGAGGTCGAGCACGTCGGACTCGAAACCACCGGGCGCCGCGACCGCGTGGCGAATGTCGCGTTCATGGGTGAACGCGTCGAAGAGAACCTGGCCGGCGATCACATCGGGAAGGCCTGCGATGACCGCCTCGAACGCGGGCCCGATCCGATCCCATTCCTCGAGCATCTCCGCCGGACTGCTCTGCTCCCGCGCGGCAACCTGCGCGGCGGTCCACGGGTCGGTGGCGACACCGTCGATCCGGCCGTTGATCGCGTCGTCGGCGACCCCGACGAGGTGGGCGAGAACGTCGCGCGTCCGCCACGCCGGCGTGGCGGGTGAAACCGCGTCGAGATCGGCAGGTGTCGCGGCGTTCACGACGTCGTGCACCCGAGTTCGCACCCTCGCGTATTCGGCGGCGTAGGTGCCGGCCAGACCGGGTTCTTCAGACATTCGTTGCTCCCCTCGCGACCAAACGCCTCGCGTCGCTCCCTACCGCGAGAACGACCGCCCACACCGCGCCGGCGAGGAACACCCCCGTGATCGACACGCGATCGGCGAGCCAGCCGCCGAGCAACACACCGACCGGCACGGTCCCCCCGAAGCCCATGATCCACAATGCCATGACTCGACCCCGCACCGCATCCGACACGTAGGACTGCAGCACCGTCGACATCGACGTGATCACGACGAAGTACGCGTAGCCGAGTAGCAACGCGACCGGGTACGCGGGGGCCGGCGACCGCACGAGCGTGAACGCCGTCAACAACACCGCGAACGCGGCGAAGCCCGGCCGCAGGAGGCGCACCTTCGCGATAGAGGCGAACACGGTGCCCACACTCACCGCACCCAACGCCGCCCCGAGCCCGAACGCTGCGTACAGCAAGCCGTACGCGACGCTCTTCGTCGCGATGCCGAGGTTCTTGCTCGCGAGCACGGGCATGAGACCGACGAATGCAAGCGAGAAGAAGGAGAACGAGAAGAGCATGAGCAGGATGTCGCGCACGAGTGGATCCGTGCGCGCGATCCGGAAGGCCGACGCGATACGCGCGAACCCGCGCTCCTCCACCACAGCGCCGACGCGACGCGGGTACTGCGCCCAGATGAGCCCGATCACCGCGAACACGTAAGTGCCGGCGTTGATGGTGAACACGGGGGACGCTCCGAGCTTGCTGTAGATCGCCGCGCCGATGGCCGGGCCGATGACGCGCGACAGGTTCATTTGCACCGACATCAACGCCACCGCGCCGGGAAGGTCTTCGCGCGGGACGAGCGTCGGCAAGATCGCACTCAGACCCGGCGCCGCGAGCGCATTCGCGATACCAATGGCCGACACGAGCGCGACGACACCCAGCTTTGATGGATGGTGCGAGATCGCCAGTCCGGCCAAGCCCAACGACAGCAGTAACTGCGTGAGCTGTAACCCAACCAGCAGTCGCCGGCGGTCAACCGAGTCTGCGAGCAAGCCACCGATGGTGGAGAGGAAAAGAAGCGGGCCGAGTTGCGCGAAGAAGAGCACACCGACGAACACCGACGAATGGGTGAGGTCGTAGGCCCACGCGCCGAGCAGCACGTTCTGCATCCACGTACCGATGTTCGACGCGAACACGCCGATGTACGCGATACGGAAATTGCGGTGCCGGAACGCGGCTTGCGCGGTGCCCCTGCGCAGCGCAACATCGCCGTCGAGGATGGCGTCCTCGACCTGTTCGATATCGTCGCGTGACTCCGATACCGCCATCCCGACACCCTACGGGACGACCTCGCCGTTCACGCCCTTGGCGTATTGCCGATCACGTGCGCGGCATGCAGCCGGGCAAGGTCGTCGTCGGTGAGTCCGAGTTCGTCGCGTAGCACCGCGTCGTTGTGCTGCCCGAGCGTCGGCGCGGCGGAATGCCAGAACCGTTCGGGACCCGCCGAGAAGCGCGTCGGCCACGTCGGGTAATCGTGAACACCAACCACGGGGTGCTCGACCGTCTCGAAGAAGTTGCGAGCGCGCATCTGCGCGTCGTCGAGCGTGAGGTACGCGGGGATCATCGCCGCCGCGGGGATCCCCTGGGCGAGCAATTCACGCGCGGCGGACTCGGCATCGCGGGTGATGCACCATCGTGCGCGTTCGTCGGGCGACATCGGGTCGCGGTCTCGGTCGACGGCCACCCACTCGTCGTCGCCGGTACCGCGGTACACCCCGCCCTCACCGCGGCGACCCAACAACACGCCGTCGATCGCGTAGCGCACCACCTGCTCGCCGGTGACCGCGGCGGCCACTTCGATGAGCGGCATCTCCACCAACTGGCCTTCGCCAGTACGGTCGCGATGCGCCAGCGCGGCGACGACGGCCAGCGCGGCGTGCATGCCGGCCGTCGGGTCGACGACCCCGCCCGCGATGATCGGCGGGCCGCCCTCGTAGCCGGTGACCCAGGCCATCCCGGTGAGTTGCTCCATCGTCTGGGCGAATCCCGGCCGATCTCGCCACGGACCCGACAGGCCGAAGGCGGGCATGCGCAGCATCACCGCGTCCGGACGGATGGCCCGCACGGCGTCGTAGCCGAGCCCGAACGATTCGAGTACCCGCGGGGTGAAGTTCTCCGCGACCACATCGCACCGCTCGACGAGGCGCCGCGCCAGGTCCACGCCTTCGGGATTCGAGAGGTCGAGCGTGATCCCCCGTTTGTTGAGGTTCATCGACGCAAACACGGGCGACTGTTCGTAGAACTGTGGGTCTTGCGACGGTCGGACGGCCGCGGTGAAGCGGATCCCGTCGGGCCGTTGCATCGACTCGACCTTGATGACGTCGGCACCGAGCGCGGCAAACCACGATGTCGCCACCGGCCCCGCCCAGAACGCGGTGAAGTCGAGGATGCGCACGCCGGCGAATGGGAGTTGCGCCGCCACGCTGGTGCCGCCCGGCCGCCCGCCAGTTCGCACGGACCAGGGAGTGTGATCGTCACCTGGGGCCGCGGGAGCGGGCGTCATCTCACGGTCGCGCACACCGTGAAAACGGAATGGCGCGCGCGGACGCAACCACTGCTCCCCCGGTTGCTTCACGTACACGTCGCGTTCCACCAGTTGCGGGACCCGTGGTAGCTCCGCGCCATTGCCGACGATGCCGGCCGGTATGCGCGCCGCCGCGCACAACTCGACCAATTCGTCGGCGGTGTGCGCGGTCGTGAACGCGCGGATCATTCCATTCACTTCGTCGGCCCGCACGAACCGGCCGAGCATCGTCGCGAGCTGCTCGTCGTCGAGCAGATCGTCGCGGCCGATCACCTTCAGCAGCGAGTACCACTGTTGGGCAGTCACCGTCGTGATCCCCACGTAGCGATCGTCGCCCGTCGGCTCGTTGCCGGGGATCATCACGAACCGGAACGTGCCGGGACGCCCGCCCGGAAAGCGCGTCGACAACGTCGCCGCGACGACCATGGTCATCTGCATCGCTTCGAGCATCGACACGTCGACGTGCTCGGCCACACCCGTGCGTTGCGCGCGCCGCCACGCGGTGCACGCACCGAGCGCCCCGAACGTTCCCGTCACGTACTCGCCGAGGTGTCCGCCGACCGTGAGTGGGGTTTGGCCCATGTGCCCGTGGTTGGACAACGAGCCGGATCGTGCTTGCAGCACCTCTTCGGGAAGTTCGAGTCCGTCGTCGGGCCCGCCGTTGCCGAGCGCGGTGATCGACACCGACACCCACGCTCGGTCCGGGCGCTCATCCGCGGGCGGCGGCGTCGCGCCGAGGAGCACGATGTCGGCTGCCTCGATCCACGACGATGGGTCGCCACTCGCGGAACGCTGCGACGTGCGCAGGTAGGAGAACAGCGCGCCATCGTGATCGTGGGCGCGCAGGGGGTGCCCTCCGGGCGGCTCGACGCACACCACATCGGCGCCGAGATCGGTCAGCAACTTCGCGCAGTACGCGCCTGCGATCGACGTGGTGGTGTCGACGACGCGCAGATCGTCGTAGATCACGGAGCGAACATGGGGACGATGACCGAGCGGCCGGGCACGGTCGCGAACGACAACGGCCGGAACGTGACCTCCACCGGCATGTCGGCGCGCAACTCATCAGGTTCCGCGTCGACGATGTTGGTGACGATACGTACGGCCGGGTCTTCTTCGAGCGCGACCAGCGCCGTGATGAACGGCACCTTGTCGTCGAACGCCGGCAGGAATGGCCGCCGAACGACGGCCCACGAAAACAAGGTCGCGCGGCCGCTGACCGGCACCCATTCGAGCGCGCCGCCGCACGTCGGGCAGAGCGGTTCGGGAAACCACACGTAGCGATCACAGCCGGTGCAGCGCGTCACCACGAGCTCGCCCCGTGCCGCGCCGGCGAAGTACGGCGCGGTCGACGGCTCGTCGACATCGGGAAGCGGGAAGTCGGAGCGCTTGATCGCCATCAGCGGTCCTTCGTCAGCACGAGCGTGCTCGCCATGTGTCCCGTGTAGCCGCCGTACACCACGATCTCGGCGTCCGGAACCTGGGCTGCCGCGCTTCCTCGCAACTGCTTCACGCACTCGACGACATGCGCGATGCCGAGCACATACGCGTGCGACAGCAGGCCGCCGTGCGTGTTGAACGGCAACTTGCCCGCATCGTGGAACAAGGTGTCGCCCTCCACGAAAGCTCCGGCTTCGCCCTTCGGGCAGAACCCCATGTCTTCGATCTGCATGAGGCTGACCACCGTGAACGGGTCGTACACAGTGAGCAGGTCGACGTCGGCCGGCGCGACACCCGCCATCGCGAACGCGGGCGGAGCACTGAACACCTGCGGCGTACTCGTGAACGCGCGCTGCTGCGCCCAGTGGGTGCCGCTCGCCGAATAGCCCTCGCCGACGCCCTTGACGACGGCCGGTACATTCGGCAGGTCGCGAGCACGTTCGATGCTCGTGGTCACGTACGCGGCGCCGCCGTCGGAGATCAGGCACGAATCGAAGAGGCGCAGAGGGTCGGCAAGAAATGGCGCCGCGAGATAGTCGTCGATGCTCATCGGCCGGCCGTGCATCACCGCGTCGGGATTCAGGTTCGCATGCCGGCGGCAGGCCACGGCCACCGCGCCGAACTGTTCTTCCGTGGTGCCGAACTCGAGCATCTGCCGGCGCATGATCGTGGCGAAGTACACCGGTTGCGGGAACCAGCCGAACGGCACTTCGAAGTTCTGCTTCATCGCCTGCGTCGCGTGCACCTCACCGGGGCCGCCGGTCATCGACGAACGTTGGGTCGCCCACGCCACCGGGAACACGTTGAGCACGTGGCGCGCATCACCGCGCTTGATCGCTTGCGCCGCGAGGTACGGGGCGGTGGCCGCCCACGCCATACCTCCGCCCCATGGCGACGTCCACAGATCGTGACTCGTGCCGAAGTGCTCGTGGAACGCGGCGGCATCGAAATCGGGGAACGCACCGGAGAACGTCAGCCCGTCGATGTCGGATGGTTCCAGACCGGCGTCGGCGATCGCCCGCTCCGCGGCTTCCGCGCCGATTTCTCGCGCCGTGCGCCCCGACGCCTTGGTGTACGCGGTCTCGCCGATACCCGCGATCGCAACCGCGCCCGACACGTCGTCGAGTTCGCTCGCGTAGCCCCAATCCGCCGCGGCTGCCACAGCGGCGCACGCTATCTGACACCCGCGTCAGCGCGTCCAGTTGCCGCGCAACGCGCAACAATGAGAAGCGATGCACGACGACAAGGTGCGCCTCCGTCCGGTCGAGGAGCGCGATCTCGACGCGCTCGGGCGCCTCGACACCGACCCCGACGTGAGCGAACCCTTCGAGTGGAAGGGGTTTCGCGACCCGCACGCCCGCCGCCGGCGTTGGGAGCAGGACGGCTACCTCGGAGCCGATGACTCGCTCCTCGTCGTGGCGCTGCCCGACGGCACGTTCGCGGGGATCGTGGTGTGGCGGTGGCTGGCGACGTCGGGGCCTCGCGGATGCGTGCAGATCGGCATCCTGCTGTTCCCCGAGCATCGGGGGAAGGGGCTCGGGACGGCGGCGCAGCGGCTGCTGGCCGACTACCTCTTCACGACCACCCTCGCCAACCGGTTGGAGGCAACGACCCAGATCGACAATGTCGCCGAGCAGCAGGCGCTGGAGAACGCGGGCTTCGTCCGCGAGGGCATGCTGCGCGGCCGCGGCTTCGTCGGTGGCAGATGGCGGGACGGCTACATCTACGCGCGGCTGCGAGACGACCCAGTCCCGGATGATCGTGCTACCCGGATGCCCGAATGAGCGTCAGAACCTCATCGAGCCGCGTCGTGCACTGATCAGCGAGTGACCTTGGCGGAAGACGTTGTTCGATCGCAACGAGGTTACGGCGGCGCCTCGGAGCTAGCGTCCGCACAATGCGGACCTGTTCCTACGAGGTCACTGCGCGTTCTGCTGCGCCGCCCGAGCGTGTCTTCGACCTTCTCGCCGACGCGACCTCGTGGCCACGCTGGGCGGGTCTCCCCATCGCGCACGGCTCGTGGGAGCGGGAAGGCGAACCCGCGCCCCGCGGCGTCGGGGCCATTCGTAAGGTCGGCCGCTGGCCGATGTTCGGTCGCGAGCAGGTCGTCGCCTCCGAACCGCCGTCGCATCACGCGTACACGATGCTCAGCGGAAATCCGGTGCGCCACTACCGCGCCGACGTACTGCTCGCACCCGACGGTGTCGGCACGTCCATCACGTGGAGCGCCACCTTCGAACCACTCATCCCGGGCACCGGACGTCTGTTCGAGCGGATCTACCAGCGACTCATCGGCTCGTTCGCGCGCCGACTCGCCGCGTACGCCGAGCAACCCACGAACCGGCGTCACGAATAGGCCCTGGGGGCGCAATCCGTGACGCAGGTCCGGAAAGGGTCGGTTGCCGGCGGCCCGAGACCCGAATCTGACGGTGCGTCAGATGTCGCGGTACCGTCGCCGTACCACGACTGCGAAGGAGCGTTGCCCGTGCCCATGCCGCGCGACATCGGTGTCATCGACCTCATGATGGGCATCCCGGCCGGCGATCCGCGCCGCTGGTACGACTTCCTGCGCACCCAACTGCTCGACCGCGAAAGCCGCGAAGACTTCGAATTTCCGGCCGAGTACATGTTCAAGAACGTGCCGAAGTTCGACGTTCCCGACGACCCGGTGCGGTTCCTGCTCGACCACATGGACAAGCACGGCGTCGAGAAGGCGATGATCGGCGTGTCGTCCCGCAACGAGGCCGGCATCCGTGCGATGAAGGACTACCCCGACCGCTTCTTCGGCAGCTTCGAGGTCGACCCGAACCTCGGCATGGAAGCGGTGCGCGAACTGCAACGCGCGGTCGAGGAACTCGGCGTGAAGGCGGCAACGGCGTTCCCCGCCGGCCTCAACCCGCAGGTCGCGATCAACGACAAGAAGTTCTATCCGATCTACGCGAAATGCATCGAGCTCGACATCCCCATCTGCGTGTGCGCCGGCGTGCCGGGTCCGCGGGTGCCATTCGCGCCGCAGTACGTCGGCCACATCGACGAGGTGTGCTGGTTCTTCCCTGAGCTGAAGTTCGTGACGCGCCACGGCTGCGAACCGTGGGCCGACCTCGCGATGAAGCTCATGTTGAAGTGGCCGAACCTTTACTACTCCACGAGCGCGTTCGCACCGAAGTACTACCCGAAGGAGATCATCCATTTCGCGAACACGCGCGGCGCCGACAAGGTGATGTACGCCGGGTACTTCCCGATGGGTCTCTCGCTCGACCGCATCTTCTCGGAAATGCCCGACGTTCCGTTCCGCGACCATGTGTGGCCGAAGTTCCTGCGCGAGAACGCGGTGCGGGTGTTCAAGCTCGATGCCTGAGAACGACAGCTATTTCGACGCGTGGCGCGGCGGCGTCGTCGACCTGATGATGGGCGTGCCCGCCAGCACCGAAGAGCGCCAGAAGCATTACAAGCATTTCGGTGCACAGTTGAAAGACCGCGAGAGCCGCGAGGAGTTCACCTTCCCCGCGCAATACATGTTCAAGGACGTGCCGGAGCACGACAACCTCGACGACCCGGTTGAGTTCCTGATCGCGGAGATGGATCGGTTCAACGTCAAGGTCGGGATGTTGAACGTGTCGCGCAACGTCGAGGCTCGCCGAGCAGTGAACGCATATCCCGACCGGTTCATCCCGAGCTGGGACATCGATCCCAACAAGGGCATGGAAGGCGTTCGCGAACTCGAGGCCGGCGTTGCCGAATGGGGCGCGCGTTCCGCGCAGTGTTTTCCGGCGGGCCTCAATCCGCAGGTGCCGATCAACGACAAGAAGCTCTATCCGTTCTACGCGAAGTGCGTAGAACTCGACATCCCGATCTTCGTGAACGCAGGTGTGCCCGGACCGCGCGTTCCGATGGGCTGCCAAGACGTCGCGCTCATCGACGAGGTGTGCTGGTTCTTTCCCGAGCTGAAGTTCGTGACTCGCCACGGCTGCGAACCATGGACCGCGCTCGCGGTGAAGCTGCTGCTGAAGTGGCCGAACCTCTACTACTCCACGAGCGCGTTCGCACCGAAGCACTACCCGCCCGACATCGTGTACTTCGCCAACACGCGCGGCGCCGACAAGATCATCTACTCGGGCTACTTCCCGATGGGGTTGTCGCTCGACCGGATCTTCGCCGACATGCCGAACGTTCCGTTCCGCGACGAGGTGTGGCCCAAGTTCCTGCGCGAGAACGCGCTCAAGCTCTTCAAGATGGAGGCCCTGCCGTGACCAGCGGCGCCTATGACGCAGCGAAGGCCGGCGGTGTTATCGACACGGCCGTCGGCATGCCGAAGTCGCGCGAAGAGATGTACGAGTTCTACTCGTTCATCCGTCGCCAGACCCACGACGCGGAGAGCAAGGAAGGTCTTGAGTTCCCAGCCGGGTACATGTTCAAAGATGTGCCCAAGTGGGAGGAACTCGAGGATCCGGTCGAGTTGCTCCTCTCGGAGATGGAGCGGCACAACATCACGCAGATGGTGATCGGCATCGACGGCGAGGCCGCCGTCCGTGCGTTGCGCGACTACCCCAAGCAGTTCTTCGGCGGCATCGGCATCGACCCGAACGAAGGCATGGAAGCAGTCCGCAAGATCGAACGGGCCAAGGACGAGTACGACATCAAGTCGGTGAGCGCGTTCCCATCGGGCCTGTACCCGCAGGTCGCGCTGAACGACAAGAAGTTCTATCCGATCTACGCCAAGTGCATCGATCTCGACATCACGTTCTGTTCAACCGCCGGCGTACCCGGGCCGCGCATCCCATTCGCGCCGCAGGAAGTCGCACTGATCGATGAAGTGTGCTGGTACTTCCCCGAACTGCGCTTCGTGACCCGGCACGGTTGCGAACCGTGGACGGCGCTCGCCGCGAAGCTGCTCCTCAAATGGCCGAACCTCTACTACTCGACCACCGCGTTCGCACCGAAGTACTACCCGAAGGACATCATCAACTTCGCGAACACGCGCGGTGCCGACAAGGTGATCTTCTCGGGCTACTTCCCGTCGGGGCTCACCTACGACCGTCTCTTCACCGAGATGCCCGACGTTGCCTTCCGTGATCACGTGTGGCCGAAGTTCCTGCGCGAGAACGCGCAGCGGGTGTTCAAGCTGCCGTGACGGGGCCGCTGGCCGGGATCAAGGTCGTCGAGATCCCCAACATCGGCCCGGTGCAGTTCGCGGGGATGTTGCTATCGGATCTCGGCGCGGATGTGGTGCGCGTCGACCGCGCAACGGACGTCGCAACGGGATCTGGCGTAACCGGCTTTGTGTCGCCGTACTCCGTGGTGGACCGCGGGCGGCGCAGCATCGGTGTGGACCTGAAGCATCGCGACGGTGCCGCGGTGGTGTTGCGTTTGTGCGAGCAGGCCGACGTGCTGCTCGAAGGGTTCCGGCCGGGTGTGGCCGAGCGCCTCGGCATCGGACCCGACGCGTGTCGTGCGCGCAATCCGAAGCTTGTGTACGCCCGCATGACGGGTTGGGGCCAGGATGGTCCGCTCGCACCTGATGTCGGGCACGACATCAACTACTTGTCGATCGCGGGCGTACTCGCGCATATCGGCAGTGACGGCGGCCCGCCGGTGCCCCCCATCAACCTCCTCGCCGACTTCGGTGGCGGTGGATCGCTGGTGGTGATCGGCATCCTCGCCGCCCTCGTAGAACGCGGAATATCGGGCATCGGCCAGGTGATCGACGCGGCGATGGTCGACGGCAGCGCGCAGCTGATGAGCATCTTCTTTGGCATCGACGCGATGGGCGGTTGGGGCCCGCGCGGTACGAACCTGCTCGACGGTGGCGCGCACTTCTACAACGTGTACGAGACCGCCGACGGCGAATGGGTGTCGATCGCTTCGTACGAGCCCAAGTTCTACCGGAACCTGCTCGCGCGCCTCGGCTTGGACGATCTCGACCCCAACGAGCAGATGGACAAGACACAGTGGCCCGCGCTGAAGGAACGGTTCGCTGCCATCTTCCGTGAACGCACACGCGACGAATGGGTGCAGTTCTTCGCCGGTCACGAAGTGTGCTTCGCGCCCGTGCTCACGATGTCTGAAGCACGCGCGCATGCGCACAATGTGGATCGCCAAACGTTCGTGGATGTCGATGGCGCGCCGCAGCCGGCGCCGGCGCCGCGGTTCGATCGCACGCAGACGAGCGTGCAGGGGGCGCCGGTGGCGGCCGGCGCGCACTCGCGCGAGGTGCTCACTGAATGCGGCTTCGCGGGCGACGAGATCGACCGCTTGCTCTTTTCGGGCGCAGTCGCCTGACTTCCACGGTCGACGTGGGCGAGCACGTGCACGACGACCTGGACCACTGCGGGGGCGGCGTGGCCCGCGACCATCGTCCAGTCGTCGTATCCATGTCAGGGACCGTAAACGAGCACACCGTCGGGGTCGACCGCGACCGCGACCGCGGCGCCAACCGCAGGAGCGTTCGTAGTCGGGGCGCGCACGACGACAAGCGGCGCGTCACCCACCTGCACCGCGAGCGCGACATGATCACCACCGAACGTGCGCCTATGAATGATTCCCGTCGCGCGCGCGAGCGGGTCGAGTACGACGGCGCCGGGCCGCAAAACAATCCGCACCGTCGTTGCTCCTGCGAACGACTCGGGCGCCGGAACGTCCCCCCACGGTGTGACCGCGCGCCCGGCGTGAACCGGCGCGTCGATTGCGGGACCGAAGCCGAGGAACGCCGCGACCCATTCGTCGGCCGGCGCGCGCCACACGACGTCGGGAGGTCCTGCCTGCACCACTCGCCCGGCTCGCATCACCACGACCCGGTCGGCGAGCGCGAACGCTTCGTCGTGATCGTGGGTCACATAGAGCGCGGGCAGCCCGGCCGTCGCGAGAAGTTCGCGCAACTCGTCGAGCAGGCGTTCGCGCAGAACTCGGTCGAGTGCGCCAAGCGGCTCGTCGAGCATGAGGAGGCGCGGCGACGGCGCGATCGCCCGAGCCAGCGCGACACGTTGCTGCTCGCCACCCGACAACGTCGCGACTCGGCGATCCGCGTACCCGTCGAGGCCGACGAGTGTGAGCACCTCATCTACGCGCTTCGCGCGCGTGCCGGCGTCGAGCCCGGCCATTCGCAAACCGAACTCGACGTTGCCCCGAACGTCGCGATGCGGGAACAACGCGTAGTCCTGGAACATCAAGCCGAACTGCCGCTCGTGCGCCGGCACCGCGCCGACGTCGATGCCGTTCCAACCAACCTGACCCGAGGCGAGGGGTTCCAAGCCGGCGATCGCCCGCAACAACGTGCTCTTCCCGGAGCCACTCGGCCCGAGCACCACCACCGTCTCTCCCGGCGCGACTTCTAGATCCACGCCGTCGAGCGCGTCGCGAGACCCGAAACGCACGACCGCGCCGTCGACCGTCAGCATCGATCAGAACTCCGTCGCGCGCGACGGCCGCACGCCTTCCATCAGCAGCACGACGAGCGCAGTCACCGCCATGAGCAGGGTGGAGAGGGCCATGGCCTGCCCGAAGTTCGCGCCCCCGGGACGGCCGAGCAAGCGGTAGATCGCGACGGGGATCGTGAGCGTGTCGGGCCGGGCGATGAACACGGTCGCGCCGAACTCCCCGAGCGACACCGCCGCCGCGAACCCAGCGGCCACGCCCACCGCGCGCAACACCACCGGCAGGTCGATCTCACGCCACACGCGGGCCGGCGACGCCCCGAGGACCCGAGCCGCTTCGCGCAATCGTGGGTCGATCGAACGCAGCACCGGCACCATGGCGCGCACCACGAACGGGATCGCGACTATGGCATGCGCTATGGGTACGAGCAGCACGCTGGTACGCAGGTCGAGGGGGCCGCGGTCGAGCGCGATCAGAAACCCGAACCCCACGGTCACGGCCGACGTGCCGAGGGGCAACATGATGAACACGTCGACCGCGCGGCTCGCGCGCCCCGGACGTGCCGCGATCGCAACCGCGGCCAACCCGCCCACCACGACTGCGATCGCCGTCGCCTCGAGCGCGTAGACGAGCGAGTTGCGCACTGCCTGCCATGCGGGCACGAACAGCAACCCGTTGTCGCCCGTCGATGCGAGCGCGCGGTAGTGAGCGAGCGTGAAATGACCGCCGGCCGAGAACGAACGCACCACCAGGACCACAAGCGGTGCACCGAGGAACACGCCGGTGCCCGCGACGGCCGCGAGCACGGCGACCCACTGGGCGCTGCCTCGCGGCCGGCGCACGCCGTCGGTCGCCGTGACGAGGCGTTGCGTCGTCGCGCGGCGTTCCTGGAGCCGAGCAGTTACTGCGAGCAACACGACGATCGCGACCATCTGGGCAAGCGCGAGCCCGGCCGCGGTACGCAGATCGAGGAGGCGCGCGGTCTGACGGTAGATCTCCACCTCGAGCGTCGCGCGCTGCGCGCCGCCGAGGAGCAGCACCACACCGAACGACGTGAACGTGAAAAGGAACACGATCGACGCGGCCGCCGCGATGGCGGGTGCGAGCAACGGCAAAGTCGTGGTCACGAACGCGCGCAGGCGCGACGCGCCGAGCACACGCGCGGCGTCCACGGTGCGCGGGTCGAGGTGCTCCCAGAACGTACCGACCGTGCGCACCACGACGGCGACATTGAAGAAGACGTGCGCAAGCAGGATGGGTGCAACCCCGCGCTCCCAGCCGAGAAAGCCCAACGGGCCATCCGGTTGCAGGAGCGCAAGGAACGCGATCGCGACCACGACCGTCGGCATTACGAAGGGCACGATCACGAATGCTCGTAGCCAGCGCCGTCCTGGTATTGCACTACGCGCCACCACGTACGTGAGCGGCCACGCGACCACGAAGGTGCACACGGTCGAGACGAATGCCTGCCAGGTTGTGAACCACGCGATCGAACGCAACCGCGAGTCGCGCACGACGTCGAGCACGGGCGACGGATCGAGGTGACCGCGTTCGCCAAGCCCCCGCCCGATGATCGATGCAACCGGGTACGCGAAAAACAGCCCGAGGAACGCGAGCGGCACCAGCAAGCAGACGAGCCGCCACAGCCTCGAACGGTTCAACGCAGCACCGTTCAATGCAGCACGGTGTTGGTCCACGTCTTGATCCACTCGTCGCGATGCTTGCCGATCTCGCTCGGCGCGATCACGGCCGGGTGCGGAGCGAGCGCGCCGAATTTCGTGAAGACGGGCGGCAGTGGCGTGTCGCGCCGCACCGGGTACACGTACATCTCGAGGGGAACATCGCGCTGGAAGGGCTCACTGATCATGAAGTCGACCAAGCGTTGGGCTGCGTTCGGATGCTTCGCGCCGCGCAACACTCCGACGAACTCGACCTGGCGGAAACACGACGTGTACACCACGCCGACGCGCGGTACTCCTCGATGCGGTGAGCTGAACACGACGTCGGCCGGCGGGCTCGACGCGTACGACACCACGATGGGACGCTTGCCGCCGCTGACGGTGAAATCACCGTCGTACGCCTGGTCCCAGCCATCGTCGACGAGCACACCGTTCTTGCGCAGGTTCGCCCAGTAGGTCTGCCAACCACCGTCGCCGTACGTTGCAATCGTCGCGAGCAAGAACCCCAACCCAGGCGACGACGACGCCGGATTCTCCACGACGGTCAAGCCTTTGTATGCAGGATTCACGAGGTCGCCGGCCGATGTGGGTGCGGGCGGCCGACCGTCGTGACCGAACCATGTCTTGTCGTAGTTGAGGCAGATGTCGCCGTAGTCGACCGGGGTGACGCGATGCTGCGAGTCGAGAACGAACGCGCGGCTCACGCGGTCGATACCGCCGGCGCGGTACGGCTCGAAGATGTTGTTGTCGAGCGCGCGACCGAGAAACGTGTTGTCGACGCCGAACATGACGTCGGCGAGCGGATGGTCCTTGGTGAGGATCGCCTGGTTCAATTCCGCGCCGGCGTCACCGGCCTTCAAGACCTTCACTTTGATCCCCGACGCACGTTCGAACGCCGCCAGCACCGGCTTCGACACCGCGAACGAATCGTGGGTCATCAGCACCACCGTTGTGTCCTTCGACGCCTTCGACGTGCTGGACGTGTGCGAACTGCCGCACGCGGCGACCACGACCGCCATGGCGATCGCGAGCACTGTGATGCGCTTCATTGCAGACCTCCGAACGGCTGCACCGCGAGCAGTACTCCCGCTTCCACGTCGACCGTGGCGGCGTGATCCAACATTTCGTTGCTGACGCCGCGGGTGGAGCCGGGCAAGAGGTCTTCGTGTTCGAGGGGATATCGCAAACCTGTGGTTCGCACACCCCGGACTGCGCCGCCGAGCGCGAGCAGCGTCACGATGCTCCCGGGCACGCCGTGTAGCTCGGTGCGGTCACGCACCACCGAGATGCGTGCCTCACCGACGAGCGCTCGAATCTGCAGCGCCGCGAAG
>JAODBJ010000253.1 GCA_025463905.1 Actinomycetes bacterium | reverse complement strand
GCCTCGGCTTTGCGAACCTCGTTCGCGACATCGCGGAGCAGATCGACGACGCGCGGGCCCCAACGCGACGCGATGTCGTCGTCGAGCGCGAGCACCGTTCCGTTCTTCACCGCCGTGATGCCACTCCAACCCGGGCGTTGCGCGACCGTGGCGGCGGATTGCTTGCAACACTTCGTGTCGGCGAGGAACACGAGGTCGGGGTTGGCGGAGATCAGATACTCCGCCGACAGCTGCGGGTACCCCGACTTGTCCTTGTCGGCCGCGTCACCGATGTTCTTCAACCCGAGCAGCGAGTACACGTTGCCGATGAACGTGTGCGACGACGCCGTGTACAACGTGTCGTCGAGCTCGTGGTAATAGGTGAGCGGCGTCGAAGATTTCGGTACCGATGCGACCGTCTTCGCGATGTCGGATTTCATCTTGTCGACGACCGTTGTCGCCGTTGCCTTGTTGCCGGTTGCCGAACCTAGGGTGTCGATCTGGGCGTACGCCTGAACGAGACCCTTGGGTGCGGACAGCACGAGCAACGGCACTTTGATGGCTTTCAACTCCCGCGCGACACTCTTGTCGCTCATCACGACCAGGTCGGGGTTGTATCCGGCGATCGCTTAGACGTTGGGTGAGAAGCCGGAGAGCTTCGTGTGCGGAGCCTCCGCCGGATAGTTCGACTGGTCGTCGACGGCGACCACCTGCTTGCCGGCACCGATGGCAAACAAGTCTTCGGTCGCGCTCGGCGACAACGACACGATCCGCGCCGGCTTGGCCGCGATCGCAACGGCACCGTTGTCGCCGGTGACGGTGGCCGGGAACGCGGCACCGGCCGCGGTCGTGGTCGTCGGCGCGGCCGCGGAGCCGGTGGTCGAACTGCTGCCGCACGCGGTCGCCGAGACGGCGAGCGTGGCCGAAAGCAGCCACGTAGTGAGTAGGGAACGCCTGTGCACGAATACCTCCTGTCGGCCGAGGAAAAAATGCCGCCGACAGAAGGCCTGTCGTACGAACTGCTCTTCCTCGAGAGCTGGGTTCGTTACCGATCGAGCAGGCGACCTGGCTCACCCCGAGGGGTTCACAGTTGCGGGACAGCGCCGGGATCTCACCGGACTTCGCTGCTCAATCAGTAATCGACGGGACTATACGCCTCGATATTGCGCGCCGCACGATCGTCGCGTACCGCTACGTTCGAACCCGGAGGGCAGGGATGCAACCAACCGTTGACGCCGTGCACGCGAGCCCGCGCCACACGATGGCGAAGACCGCGCGACAGGTCGTCACGCTGGTGCCCGGCCTCGGCGTCGCCGGCGACGCGCACATGGGTGCCACGGTGCAACACCGTTCGCGGGTACGGCGGGACCCGACGCAGCCGAATCTCCGTCAGGTACATCTGATCCACGCCGAGCTCCACGACACGCTGCGCGCGGGTGGTTTCGCGCTCGAGGCCGGCTCGATGGGCGAGAACATCACGACTCGCGACCTCGACCTCCTCGCGCTGCCGGTTCACACGCGGCTGCATCTCGGTGCGCTCGCAGTGGTGGAGATCACGGGCCTACGAAATCCGTGTGCACAGCTGGACGGCATTCAGCCGGGCTTGATGCAAGCGGTACTCGAGCGCGACGAGCGCGGCGGGTTGGCGCGGAAGGCCGGCGTGATGGCGATCGTGCTCATGGGCGGAGAGGTGCGCCCCGGCGACCCGATCCGCGTGGAACTCCCCGCGCCACCGCATGAGCCGTTGCTTCCAGTCTGACGGCCCGTTAAGCCGGCCCGCTTTCGATGTCGTCGGGTTCCATGAGATTGTGCGGATGCTGCGGGAAAATGAAGTACGCCGCCATCGCCGCGTACACCGCGAGGCAGATCACCGGCGCGGCGACGGCGACGACGATCGACGCGGCATAGAGCGCCGGGCCCGGCACGGTGCGGCGCAACGCCGCCTGCGCGCCCCGCGCGCCGAACTCGGGCCGTAGCAACTGAGGATTGCGGCTGAGATACCACCACAGGATCAGGAAGCCGAGACCGATGAACACCATCGTCGTGCTGTAGATCGCGGTGGCGACCCGGCCGTTGTTCCCGTCGCGCAAGTACCTCGCCGTCAACGCGGTGGGGAACGGCAAGAACCCGATGCCCATCAACAACATGATGTTGAGCAGCAGCAGTGTGCGGTTCACGCGCACCACCTGCGCGAAGAGCGCGTGGTGGTTCACCCACATGATGCCGATCACCACGAACGTGAGCGCATACGCCGCGTACGACGGCCACTGGTGCGCGAGCGCACGGGCGAGACCGCCGCGGTGCCCGACGTCGGGCACGTGGATGTCGAGCACCAGCAACGTGATCGCGATCGCGATCACGCCGTCGCTGAACGCTTCCAAACGCTTCGACTCGTCCACGGCGCCAGTATGTACGGCCGGGTTGTCGCAGTTATGCACCCAATCGGTCGCATAAGTCCCACAACCTCGAACGCCGGTTCGGCACAGGGTCGCGGGCGGAATGGGTTGACCGCGCGCCGACCCGCAGCTATAACAGCGTTATACGTTCCGACATTCGCACCTGCGAAGGAGACGGAAATGACCGTCACGGAGAACCCTTTCCTCACCGGCAACTACGGCCCGGTACCCGACGAGATCACCGCAGTTGACCTCGCCGTCGACGGTGCGCTGCCGGCCGACCTGAACGGTCGCTACATCCGCATCGGGCCGAACCCCTACACACCTCCTGAAGGTGCGTATCACTGGTTCATCGGCGACGGGATGGTGCACGGAGTCGAACTGCAAGGCGGGAAGGCGAACTGGTACCGCAACCGGTGGGTGCGCACGGCCCCGATCACCGAGGCGCGCGGTGAACCGGCCATCGAGGGACCGAACCCTCCGATGTACGACGCGAGCAACACGCACGTGATCGGTCATGCCGGGCGGATTCTCACGCTCACCGAAGGTGCGATTCCCTACCAACTGTCGAACGAACTCGACACGCTTCGCCGCTACGACTTCGGCGGCCCATTGCCGACCGGCTTCACCGCGCACCCCAAGATCGATCCCGTCACCGGTGAGTTGCACGGCTTCGCGTACTGGTGGGCAGAGCCGTACCTCACGTACCACGTGATCGACGCGCAGGGTCATCTCGTGCGCAGTGAACCGATCACCGTGAAGGGCCCGACGATGATCCACGACTTCTCGGTCACACGCGACCACGTCATCTTCTACGACCTGCCCGTCGTCTTCGACCTCAACACGCAACCGTTCCCATTCCGCTGGGACGACGACTACGGCGCGCGCGTTGGCGTGATGCCTCGCGACGGTGGCGACGCCGACGTGCGGTGGTTCGACGTGGAACCCTGTTACGTGTTCCATCCCATGAACGCGTACGACGACGGCGACAACATCGTGCTCGACGTCGTACGTCATCCGACGATGTTCAAGCACAGCACCATCGGACCGAACGACAAGCAGGTGCCGACGCTCGACCGTTGGACCGTCGATCTCAACGCAGGCAAGGTGCGCGAGGAACGGCTCGACGATCGGGGGCAGGAGTTCCCGCGTGTGAACGACACACTCGCGATGTCGAAGCATCGCTACGGCTACGCGGTGGAATCGACCGACACCGACGACGGGTTCGCGTTCGGCCGGGTGCTGAAGCACGACCTGTCGCGAGGCACGGTCGACGAGCACAAGTTCGCGGCGGGCCGCGTGCCGAACGAGTTCGTGTTCGTACCGTCGGACGCTGCCGGAGCGGGCGAGGACGACGGCTGGCTCATGGGCTACGTGTACGACGCCGCTCGCGACGCCAGCGATCTCGTGGTGCTCGACGCCCACGATGTCACCAGCGCGCCGGTCGCCACGGTGCATCTCCCTCGCCGGGTGCCGTACGGGTTCCACGGCAGCTGGATCGCCGACTGACGGCGCCCGCCTAAACTTGACCGTCTGGTCAAGTGAGGGAGTCGTTCGTGGCGGTCACCGGTCTCGATACCACCGAAGAGCAGCGCGTCCAATCGCTCATCGATGAACTGCTCGAGGAGCACGACCCGAAAACCACGCCCGCGGCGCAGTTCCTCGGCGCGCAGTACGACCGCGGGCTCGCGTGGGTCCACTTTCCGGAGGGCGCCGGCGGCCTCGGCGCGTCGCCGAAGCTGCAGAACGTCGTGAACGCGCGCCTCGTCGGCGCCGGCGCACCGCTGCCGTACGGCCGCAACCCGATCGGCTACGGCATGTGCGCACCGACGATGGTGGTACACGCCTCCGACTCGCAGAAGCAGCGATACCTGCGCCCGCTGTTCACGGGTGAGGAGATCTGGTGCCAGCTCTTCAGCGAGCCCGGCGCAGGATCCGACGTGGCGAGCCTCTCGACGCGCGCGGTGCGTGACGGCGACGAGTGGTTGCTGTCGGGCCAGAAAGTGTGGACGACCCTCGCGCACGTTGCGCGCTTCGGCATCATCATCGCCCGCACCGATTCCGAACAGCCCAAGCACAAGGGCCTCACGATGTTCGTCCTCGACATGCACGCGCCCGGCGTCGACGTGCGGCCACTCGTACAGATGACCGGTGAAGCCGAGTTCAACGAGGTGTACCTCGACGACGTACGCATCCTGGATTCGGAACGACTTGGCGACGTCGGCGACGGCTGGCGAGTGTCGCTCACGACCCTCATGAACGAGCGCGTGTCGATCGGCGGTCAGGTCGCGCCGCGTAACGGCGGCTTGATCGCGGTTGCGCTGAAAACATGGGACAACTACGGCGAGCGCAACAACCCGTCCACCCGCAACGAACTCATGGACCTGTGGGTGGGTGCCGAGGTGAACCGCCTCACGAACATGCGGGCCGCGCAGAACCGGGTGAAGGGCACGCCCGGGCCGGAAGGTTCGGTAGGCAAGCTGGCGATGGCCGAGCTCAACAAACGGATCATGAGCTTCGTCGTCGACCTGATGGGCGCCGACGGGATGCTCTACCCGCCCGGCTACACGATGTCCCGGCCCGCGACCGCGATGGACCTGAGTCACCCGCAGAAGGCGTTCCTACGGGTGCAGGCCAATTCGATCGAGGGCGGCACCACGCACATCATGAAGAACATCCTCGGCGAGCGCGTGCTCGGCCTCCCCGGCGAGCCGCGGCTCGACAAGGACAAGCCCTGGTCAGAGGTTCCGCGCAGTTAACTTCCGGCGTATCGTTGAGGCCGTGGGGACGGTTTTGGTTCCGCTGGTTCCTCTGGATGCGGCCGCGGCGCGCCGGCGAGACACTTCGCGTCGCGTGGGTACCGGCCTCGCGGTCGTGCTCATCGTGTTGTTCGTTGCCCCGCTGGTGCACGTGATGTACCCGGCGACGCCACCCGATTTCCGCAACTTCGGCACCGTGCACACGCAGTTCGGCGATGCAGCGCTTACGTGCGGAGGCGAGAGCCCGTCCGGATGCGGTTGGTCGACCGACGTGCGGTTCCAACATTGCTCGAGCGCGCTCAACGCGTTCCTCGGCCCCGCGTCGAACCGGCCGTCCTACGCGCACCTCCTGGCGCGACGCCTCGACCGCATCATCACGCTGCGCGCGCCAAGTGGTGACGGCTTCGGCGCCTATACGTGCGGCGGACCCCCACTCACGCCGTAGTCGAGCGCGTTGCGCTCCCGGACTGAGAGTCCGTGAAGCGGCAGGCCCGATCCGAGCGAATTACCCCCCACAGGTGGGCGTCGAAAGCGTCGAAAAGAAAGGCGATGTTCACGCGCGCGATCTTCCGCGCCCGCGA
>JAODBJ010000247.1 GCA_025463905.1 Actinomycetes bacterium | reverse complement strand
GTTCGCGGGCGGTGCGGACATGATCTCGGGCGTCTACCGCTCCGCGATCACGGCCAGCGTCACCCCTGATGAGATGCGAGGTCGGGTCAGCGGGGTCGAGCTCGCGGTGTACGCCGGCGGCCCGGTGGTCGGCGACATCGAGGCGGGCGTCGTCGGAGGCCTGGCCGGCGTCCCATTCGCGATCGTGTCCGGTGGCCTCGCGTGCGTCGCCGCGGCCGCGGTGTTCGCAGTTCGGGTCCGCAGCTTCGCCAACTACGTGAGACCCAGCACCCGCGAGTTGCGCTAGATCGCGACACCTTCGCGTTGGAGCAACTGGCGCTTGAGGTCGATGGCGTTGCGGCCGCTGCCGTAGCCGCCGATCTTGCCGCCGGCCGCGAGCACGCGATGGCACGGGATCACGAACGGCAGCGGGTTGGTGGCCATCGTGCGCCCGACCGCACGCGCCGCGCGCGGGCGCCCCGCCATCTGCGCGAGTTCGCCGTACGACACCGTTTCACCCCACGGCACATCGCGCATGAGCGTGTCGAGGACGATGCGGCGGAATCCGTCGACACCGTCGAGGTCGAGCGGCAGGTCGAACGCTTGGCGGTCGCCGGCGAACCACTCGTCGAACTGGGCGGCGATCGCTTCGTCGCGTTCGTAGTCGCCCGCGGCGATGGGATCGCCGGGCAGGCTCACTTCGCGCACGCCGGCGTCCGTTACAACGATTGTGACTTCGCCGAACGGCGACTGCTGGCTCCAGAACATGCTCAGACCTTCTCGATTTCAACGCGGGCATCATTGAACGTCGCGCCGCCGGCGAGGTCGGAAAGGGTGTCGGGCGCGAACGCGTTCGCGGTAAACCCTTCGCCCACCGTGCGACACCACAGTCCTTTCGGCATCGACGCGACTCCGGGTCGAAGGTCGCGGTCCACGCGCACCGCGACCGTGACGCTCGCGATCGCGTCGTGTACGCGCACGGTGTCGCCATCGTGCAAGCCTCGTGATGCCGCGTCGACGGCCGAGATGCGCACTGCCGCCTCAGGACCGTTGAACTCGCCGAACATGCTGCTGATCGTCCGGTGCGTGGCGGGCGAGATCAACGCGAGCGGGAACGCTTCGGCAAGCTCCTGATATTGCGGCACGCCGATCTCGTCGATACCGGCGAGTCGAGCCCGGCCCGACGGTGTGCCCGGGTGCGTGTCGCGGAACTGCACGGTGGCGCTCGGCTCGCGCACGATATGCACACCCTTCCCCGTGACACCCTCTTCGAGGGCATCGCCCACCACGCGGCCCGGGTCGGGGTCGAAGTCGGCCGCGTCGAAGCCGAGGCGCGTCGCGAGCGCGGCCGACATCTCGTTGTTGGTGCGGCTTTCACCGACCCGGTCGATCACCGCCGGCATTTCGGCGAGCACGTACGAGCCGTACGACACCGCAACATCCGCGTATTCGAAGTGGGTGGTCGCGGGGAGCACGAGGTCGGCGAAACGCGCGGTGTCCGTGAGCACTTGGTCGTGCACGACCGTGAACAGGTCGTCGCGTGCCAAGCCTGCATGCACGAGTTGCTGGTTCGGCGCCGTCGCGGCCGGATTACTCCCCTGCACGAACAGCACCGCCACGGGCGGGTCGAACGACGGGTCGGTGAGCCAACGACCGAGGTGGTTCATGTTGAGCACTCGACGCGGCGCGCGCGGCGGCCGTGGAGGACCCGTGCCGTTCGACGGTTGCGGCCCCCGGAATGGCGCCGCTTCCGACAAGCTCGACATGATCCCGGAGCCCGGCACGCCGAACTGCCCGGTGAGCACGGGTAACGCGAACACCGATACACACGCCGACCCACCGTTGCGGTTCCGTTCGAGGCCCCACCCAACCCGGAAGAACGCGGGGCGGGTTGATGCAAGGAGTTCGGCGAAGGCAACGATGGCGGCCGCGTCGACACCGCACACCTCGGCCGCACGATCCAGCGTGAACGGTTGCGCGGCCGCGAGATACTCGTCGACCCCTTCGGCATGGGCATCGAGGAACGCGCGATCGAGACCGTCGTTGTGGTCGAGCCACCGCGCCAACGCGAGTGCAAGCACCACATCGGTGCCGGGTCGCAGAGCCAGGTGGAGGTCGGCGCGCTTGGCCATCGCAGTACGACGAGGGTCGACCACGACCACGCGCGCACCGGCCCGTGACGCTTCGGCGACGAGCGGCGGGAAGTGAGTGTTGGAGATGGCCGGGTTCGCACCCCACACCACGACGAGGCGCGCATGCACGACGTCGAGCGGGTCGGCCGACAACATCGAACCGAACATCTCGTGGTACGCCTTGCCATGCGTCGCCGCGCAGATCGTGTGCTCGACGCGTGACGTTCGGAGCCGGCGCCACAGTCGATCGCCCAGGACGCTCTGCAACGCCGCCGCCGAGGAGCTGTAGAGGTAGGGCGCGACCGACGCCGGCCCGAACCGCGCGACCGCGTCCTGTACCCGCTCCGCCATGACGTCGAGCGCGTTGTCCCACGAGATCGGCTCGAATGAACCCTCGCCCTTCGCGCCGGTTCGCCTCAGCGGCGTCAGCACGCGCTCCGGCGCGTATACGCGTCGCGCGTGCTGTTTCACCTTCTGGCAGATGAAGCCGCCGGTGATCGGATTGCCGGGCGCGGCGTCGACGGCGACCAGCCGCCCGTCCTCGACCTGCACTGTGAGCGTGCACGTGTCGGGGCAGTCAAGCGGGCACGCAGTAACCGCCGCGCCATCACGAACCGAAGTCACCCCGCCAGTTATAGCGTGCGTCGCTAGACAACAAATAGTGTTGCGTAGCGACGCACGCTCCCGACTAGGCGAGGAGGCCGAGTTGGGCGACGGCGTCGCGTTCTTCGGCGAGTTCGGCGACGGTGGCGTCGAGGCGTGACTGGGCGAACTCGTCGAAGTCGAGGCCTTGCACGATCGACCATTCGGATGCCTTGGTGGTCACCGGGAAGCCGGAGATCAGGCCTTCAGGCACGCCGTAGGAGCCGTCGGAGCACACGGCCATGCTCACCCAGTCTTTGCTCGGCGATCCGAGCGCCCAGTCGCGAACATGGTCGAGCGCGGCATTGGCTGCCGACGCCGCCGACGACGCGCCACGCGCCTCGATGATCGCCGCGCCGCGTTGCTGCACGGTCGGGATGAACTCGTTCTCGATCCACGCTCGATCGCCGATGACCTCGGCCGCGTTCTTGCCGTCGATTTCGGCGTGGAACACGTCGGGGTATTGCGATGCGGAGTGGTTGCCCCAGATCGTGACCTTCGACACGGACGTCACGTGTACGCCGGCCTTGGTCGCGATCTGTGCCTTGGCGCGGTTGTGGTCCAGGCGAGTCATTGCGCTGAACCGGTCGCGCGGGATCGACGGCGCGTTGTTCATCGCGATCAGGCAGTTGGTGTTGGCGGGGTTGCCCACGACGAGGACGCGCACGTCGCTGGCGGCGTTGGCCGAGAGCGCCTTGCCTTGTGTCGTGAAGATCGCGCCGTTCGCTTGCAGCAGGTCGGCGCGCTCCATGCCTTTGGTGCGCGGCCGCGACCCAACGAGGAGCGCAACGTTCACACCTTCGAATGCCACGTTCGCGTCGTCGGTCTGCACCACTCCGTGAACGAGTGGGAACGCGCAGTCGTCGAGTTCCATCACAACGCCGCGCAGTGCGCCGAGCGCCGGCGTGATCTCGAGCAGGTGCAAGATGATCGGCTGGTCTTTGCCGAGGAGGTCGCCGTTGGCGATGCGGAAGAGAAGGCTGTAGCCGATCTGGCCCGCCGCACCTGTGACCGCGACACGAACGGGATCAACCACATCAACCTCCTGGTCGTAACGAGCGCGCGGAAGCTAGCCCTCCGCGGCCTGGCCCGCCGAAGCGAACTGCAGCAGGAGCACGCGGGCTTCGCTCAACTCGGCGATCCGCTCCGCCGCCCCCTTCGTCGCCGCTCCGTGGTCGGGGTGCGCTTCACGTAGGAGCCGGCGGAATCGCCGGTTGACGTCCTCGCGCTCCACTTCCATGTCGGAGCGCAGCCCGAGCACCTCCATCGCCCAGCGGCGCTCGGAAGGCACGCCGTCCCAGCCTTCCTCCTCCGCCGGACGGCCCATCTTCCAAGAAACGCCCGCTAACGGCGGCCGTTCGTGGAATTGCAGCCAATCGAGGCGGCGCACCACCACATCGGGCGAGAGCCCGTTCCAGCGGCCGTCGACCACCGCACGGATGGCGGCGAGGCCCGCCGCTCGCGGAGTCGGCGGCAATGCGGCAACCGCGAGCACCGCGCCGAGCACCTGTGGTGCGGCGGCGCCGTGCGTGTCGATTTCCATCACGAGGTGGCCGTCTTCGCCGAAGAGGCGATGCCGTGACCGGTCGAGACCGTGCACATCGGTTTGGAGGCGGTACCAGAGCGCGATGCGCGGGATCGAGAGTCCTTCGCGGGCATCGTCGAGCAGCCGGGGCAGCAGCTCCCCCTGCTCCTCGTAGATGTCGGGGAGGTTCGCTGCAACGACCGCCGACAACAGCGCGGCGCCGTGCGCGGACCCGCTCATCGGAAGGTACGCGCGCCCGAGCGCAACGCGCCGCGTCGGCATGTGGCGACGCGTATGTCTGACGGTGAGTTCAGCGAGCAGCACGGTGCCTTCGAGGTTTCAGCGCGGCCTTCGGGGTTCAGCGCGCCAACGAGACGATGATCAACGCGACGACATATACCCCCGCCAGCAGCGCGGCGAGCGCCCAGAGGCTGGCGCGCGTGAACGGGTTCGGTCGGCGCGCGCCGAGCTGCTGGTACATCCCGCACGCCTGGCACCGGATCGAACTCGACACGAGCACGGCGCCGCACAGCACGCAGGTTGGCGTCGCGCCCGCGTCCGGTTGAGCGGACGTTGTCATACCGCGGCCCGCGCTTCGGCACCCTCGACGGTGCTGCGCAGCAACATTGCGATCGTCATCGGTCCGACACCGCCGGGTACCGGTGCGAGCCATCCGGCGACGTCCACGACATCGGGCGCAACGTCACCGGCGATGCCGGTTTCACTGCGGCTGATCCCGACGTCGATGACTGCCGCTCCCGGCCGCACCATGTCGGCGGTGATGAGCCCGGGGCGACCGGCGCCGCTCACCAGGATGTCGGCTCGGTGCGTGTACTCCGGCAGGAAGTTCGTACCGGTATGACACTGCGTGACCGTCGCGTTCGCGTGGGGTTCCTTCAGCGACAACAACATCGCCAGCCCTCGGCCGACGGTGACCCCGCGGCCGACAATCACAACATGCCGACCCTCGATCGGAATCTGATAGCGCGTGAGCAGTTCCACGATCGCGAGCGGTGTACCCGGCCGCGGGTGGGCCGGTGCCCCGAGCGCGAGGTATCCGAGGTTGGTGGGATGCAGACCGTCGGCGTCCTTCTCGGGCCCCATCGCGGTGACGAGCTCGCTGTAGTCGAGCTGCGGCGGAACCGGGTATTGGATGAGGTACCGGTCGACCTTCGGGTCAGCGTTGAGGCCCGCGATCAACTCGAGCGCCTGCTCGCGCGTGGTGTCGGCCGGCAGGTCGTAGCGGAACGAATCAATCCCGAGGTCGGCGGCGGCGCGGTGTTTGTTGCGCACGTACACGTGCGAACCCGGATCGTCGCCGATCAGCACTGTTGCCAGCCCAGGCGTGACGCCGTGTTGCGTGAGCGCTTGGACGCGTTCGCGCAGCTCCTCCTTCAACGTCGCTGCCGTTGCCTTGCCATCGATGATCGTTGCAGTCATGGTCGCCCCTCGAGATGCTGGCAGGGCTAGTGGTTGAAGTGGCGTTCGCCGGTGAAGACCATCGCGAGTCCGTGTTCGTCGGCAACGGCGGTCACGTCGTCGTCTCGCATACCGCCGCCGGGTTGGATGACGGCCGCGACGCCGGCGGCCACGGCCGCGTCGATGCCGTCGGGGAATGGATAGAACCCGTCGGTGGCCGAAGCGCCGTTCTTCGCCCGCCCCGCCGCTTTTCGGGCCGCGATCTCGCCCGCGTCGACCCGGCTCTGCTGGCCCGCGCCGATGCCGACCGCTTGGCCGTTCGCGACGAGCACGACCGCGTTCGACTTCACGTAGGCGCAGACGCGCCACGCCAACTCGAGGTCGCGCCACTGTTCGTCGGTGGGTTGCGCCCGCGTCACGACCCGCCAGTCGGCGCGAGTCGACGCGAAGTGGTCAGGGTCCTGAACGAGGAAGCCACCCGCGATCTGACGGAAGTGCCGCAGATCGCGCGTCGGTGGGCGCGCTTCGAGCACTCGCGTGCGCTTCCTTTTCGCCAGCAATCGATCGATCACGCCGGGCGCGTAGCCGGGCGCGATCACGACGTCGGCTTGCGGCGCGGGCAGCATCTGCTCGACGGTTGCGTCGTCGACGACCTGGTTCAGCGCGATGATCCCGCCGAACGCCGATTTGTCGTCGGACTCGAGTGCGAGCCGGTACGCATCGGCGAGGTTGCCCGCCACCGCGACGCCGCACGGATTCGCGTGCTTGATGATTGCGCACGCGGGCCCGTCGCCCAGTTCGCGGCCGAGGTCGTGTACGAGACGCCACGCGGCTTCCGTGTCGTAGAAGTTGAGGTACGACAACGCGAAGTCGCCGTACTTCACGACGCTCTCCCAGAACCCGGGCGCCGCGAGATCGCGATAGCGCGCCGCTGATTGGTGCGGGTTCTCGCCGTAGCGCAACTCGTCGTCGGTGCGTTCGAGCGCGATGCGTAGGTGACGCGGGAGGACGTCGTCGCTCTCCAACCAGTTCACGATGGCCGCGTCGTACGCGGAGGTGTGCGCGAACGCTTCGAGCGCGAGCGCGCGGCGCGTGTCGGCACCGACCGTGCCGTCGTTGGCGCGCAACTCGCTCATGACCGCGTCGTACTGCGACGGGTTGGTGAGCACCGCGACCCACGCGTGGTTCTTCGCCGCCGCTCGTACCATCGCGGGGCCGCCGATGTCGATCGTTTCGATATCGGGCTTCTCTCGGAACGGGTAAAGGTTCGACACGACGAGATCGAACGGTTCGATGCCATGCGTCGCGAGGTCGGCGAGGTGTGACGCCTGGCCGCGGTCGGCCAGCAGTGCGCCGTGGATCTTCGGGTGCAGCGTGACCACACGGTGACCGAGCATTTCGGGCGTGCCGGTCACTTCGTCGATCCGGGTCACTTCGAGGCCGGCATCGCGCAACGCCGCGGTCGTGCTGATCGAACCGACGAGTTGCACACCCAAGTCGCGCAGGCCCGACGCGAACTCGACGAGCCCGGTCTTGTCGGATACCGACAGCAGCGCGCGCTGGACCTTCGTGCGCATCAACGTCCCTTCACGAGTTGTTCGATGACTTCGGGGTAGAGGCGACGCTCGACCACTTTGATGCGCTCGTGCAGCGTTTCCTCGGTGTCGCCGGGAAGTACCGGTACCGCCTCTTGGGCGAGGATCGGCCCGGCGTCAACTTCGAGCGTCGCGATGTGCACGGTGACACCCGTGACCTTCACGCCGAACTCGAGCGCGTCGCGCACCGCGTGCCAGCCGCGGAACGCGGGCAGCAGGGCCGGATGCGTGTTCACGATCCGACCGCCGAACGCGTCGTGCACCGGCTTTTCGAGAATCGTGCCAAATCCCGCCATCGCGACCAGCTCCACCCCATGACGTTCGAGCGCGTCCACGACCCGATGGGTGTACTCGACGCGATCGAAGGTCGCACCGAAATCGTCGCGTTCGATGAGTTCAGTGGCGATCCCCGCGCGCTGCGCGATTTCCAACGCGCCGCAGGGACGATCCGCTATCACCGCGACGATCGGAAGGTGCTTGTCGATCATCGCTTGCAGGTTCGAACCACCACCCGATGCCAGGACGCCAACCTGCATATCTCTCACGCTACCCCCGTAGCCGTCGGAACGACGGGCGCACCGAGCCGCCGAAACCGGCCCGAAATCCGCGTCTAGAGGCCCTCGGCGTGTTTGACTCTGCCGAATACGTGACCGGAGGGATTCTGTGGACAACAAGCAGCCGACGACCGGCGAGTGGGTGATCATGGGCGCCGGCGCCGTGATGTTGATCGCGTCGTTCCTCGACTTTGCGTTCAAGAGAAACGCGTGGGGTTCCGGACTCTTTCCCGTCGCC
>JAODBJ010000234.1 GCA_025463905.1 Actinomycetes bacterium | reverse complement strand
GGGCCGGTCGAGCCCCTGTACATCTCCCCAGCCCGCCGGTCCGACGAGCACGAGCGTGAGGTCCGGATGGGCGGGTCGGAGCCGTTCGAACGCGGCCACCAGCGTGGGCAGGTTTTTGCGGGGTTCGACCGTGCCGACCGCGAGCGCGAACGGTGGTTCGATACCTGCACGGCGGACGGCCGCGTCAAGGTCCGCGTCGGTGCGCGCTGCTGGTGGGTCGAACCCGTGTGGGATCACGCGTATGCGTCGCGGATCGAAGCCTTCGCGTACGAGCTCGCCGCGCGTGAAGGCGGATGGGACGACGACCATGTCGGCGTCGCGTCTCGCGAGTTGCAAACCGCGTTCGTGGAAGCGCCGGCCGCGCGGCGTGCTCGTTTCCGGGAACCGCAGGAACGAGACGTCGTGCGCGGTGACGACGAGGGCGCGGCGACCGCGCGGTGGCACCGCGAGACTTGGCGCGTGCACGACGTCACCAGCGACGCGTATCGGCGGCGCGCGCAGGCGGTGCCAACTCTCGTAGCGCAGGGGACCGCGTGGCCACCCGATATCGACCCACCTGATGTTCTCGCGCAGGTACGGAGGCGCGCCGCCGGTAGCGAAAGCTACGACGTCGATACCGGCCGGTTGTAAGTGGTGCATCAACGCACGCACGTACCGGCCCACGCCGCCCGGCACCGGTTGCAGGAGTTGCCCGGCGTGTACTGCGACTTTCACGTTGCGAGCCGCCGGTAGAGCGCGGCGAGGCCGGTCGCGGTCGCAGACCACGAAAACTGTTGCACACGAGCGCGGCCACGTTCGGCGAGGTCACGCCGCAGTGCGTCGTCGTGCACTGCACGCACGATCGCCGACGCGAGCGCGTCGATGTCGTCGGGTTCCACCATCAGCGCGGCGTCGCCCGCGACTTCGGGTATGGCACCGGCGACGGTCGTGACCACTGGTACACCGCGCGACATCGCTTCCAGGACCGGCAGCCCGAAGCCTTCATAGACCGACGGGTATGCGACGACCACCGCACCGTCGAGCAACGCCAGGCGCGCCGCGTCGTCGACGGGTCCGGCGAGCACGACCCGGTCGCGCGCGTCCGGCGTGAGTGCTGCGAGGGCCGCATCGACTGAGGCTCGTGCCGGGCCGTCTTTGCCGGCGATCACGAGCCGCAGGGAAGCGTCGTTGGCGGCAACCGTCGCGAACGCGCGCACGAGCGCCGCGAAGTTCTTGCGAGGCTCGAGCGTGCCGATCGTGAGGATGTACGGGGCGCCGGCGAGTTGGCGGCGCAGCGAATCGGGGAGACGTGTCGTGTGGCCGAGGCGCGGAACGCCGAGCGGCACCACGGCCACGCGGTCCGCCGCCCGCAGGCCGGGACCGAAGACCTCCTCGATCTCACCGGCGACGAATTCCGACGACGTGTGCACCACCGCGCCGCGCGCGATCGCGCGCCGCAGCGCGGGTTCGAAGGCGCGCACCTCCGGTGTGCACAGTTCGGGATAACGCACGAACGACAGGTCGTACACGGTGACGACGGTCGGAAGGCGGCTCGGCGGCGCGAGGTAGTTGGTCGCGTGCAACACATCGGCCGGCCCGAACCAGCGGTCGATTCGGGGTAGGTCGACGCGCGTCCACGCTCGCAGCAAAAGGGTTGCCGGAAGCGGGACGAAACGGGTGTCGCCTGGCAATTCGCTGCGATGTTGGCGGGCGCGCAGGCTGAGCGCGTACGGCACGAGCGTGGGCGGTTCAGCCAGAGCACCGAGCGCGTCGACGATGTCGGTCAGCGCGCCGCCCACGCCGGTGCGCACGCCAATGAGCGGCGTGACGTCGATTGCGACGCGCGGCCGCGTTTCCATACCCACTCGGCGTTTCGTACCACAGTGCCGACCGGCGACTTCGTCTGAGCCGGCGCGATCGGTATCGTTCCGCGGCCGAGTGTCGCTCCAGACGCGCACGCGCGAGAGCGCACGAGCCGGCGAACTGCGACGCGGGGAACGCATCGTGACTGATTCCCACCTGGGTTGTCCGTGTCCCGATTGCGCTCGGGGTATCACGCGTCGCAACGCGCTCCGTCTTGGTGTGGGTGCAGGCGCGGCGGCGGCGATCGCTCCGCACCTTCCCGGCATATCCGCAGGTTCGCCGACCGCGGCTGTGCGTGACCTCACTGGCGCGCGGTCCACTGCGTTTCACGCGGAGGGTTGGCCTCCGCCGCGCATCGTCACACGCGCGGAGTGGGGAGCGAACGAGGCGTTGCGCAAGTCCGGAACCGAATACGACTCCACCGTGCAGAAACTGATCGTGCACCACACGGTCACACCCAACAATCCGCCTGATCCGGCCGCGGTGTTGCGAGGCATCTACCAGTACGCGGTGTCGCGCGAATACATCGACGTGCAATACAACTGGTTGATCGACCACAACGGCCGCATCTACGAAGGTCGTTGGGCGCGCGACTACCCGCCGGGTCAGGTGCACAACGGTGAGCTCTCGAACGGTTGGAACGTGCGAGCCGCCCACGCGTTGAACCACAACTCGCGTTCCATCGGTATCGGGTTCATGGGCACCTACACAACGTCGTTGCCGCCTCCACCCGCGATCGAGGCGCTCATCACGCTGTTGGCGTGGAAATGCGCACGCTTCGGAATCGACCCGCTCGGTAACGCCGTGTATCAATCGTCCGACGGCTCCTCAGCGGCGTTCCCCAACGTGTGCGGGCACCGGATCGTGTACGCCACCACCTGTCCCGGCGACCCGCTGCTCAACCTCATGCCGCAGATCCGCGCCGAGGTGGCCGCGCGGTTGCGGTCGGGCGCGTTCGGCTATTGGATCGCGTCACGCGGCGGGAGCGCGCTCGCGTTCGGCGACAACCCCGACCTCGGCGACACTCGCCGCATGGCGGTGCCCGCGACCATCACTGGTATCGCCGCGCATCCGGGCGGCCGCGGTTTCTGGACCTTCGGCCCCGACGGCGGCATCTTCAGCTTCGGCGCGGCCCACTTCTACGGCTCCACCGGCAACATCCGGCTGAACCGACCCGTCGTGGGCATGGCGCCGACGCCCAGCGGGAAGGGCTATTGGATGGTGGCATCGGACGGCGGCATCTTCAGCTACGGCGACGCGCGCTTCTTCGGCTCCACCGGCGCGCTGCGGTTGAACAAACCGGTCGTCGGTATGGCGTCCACGCCGACGGGCAAGGGTTACTGGCTCGTCGCGTCCGACGGCGGCATCTTCAGTTTCGGTGACGCGCACTTTCGGGGTTCCACGGGCGCGATTCGCTTGCACCAACCGATCGTGGGCATGGCATCCACGCCGAGCGGCAACGGGTACTGGCTCGTCGCGAGCGACGGTGGGATCTTCGCCTTCGGCGACGCGACCTTCCGTGGATCGGCCGGCGCGCGCGGAACGCCCCAACCGGTGGTCGGCATGCTCGCGACGAACACGGGCCGCGGTTACGCCCTCTTGCTACGTGACGGCTCGGTCTATACCTACGGCGACGCGCCGTTCTACGGCAGCGCGTACGGTCAGGTCACCGACGCCGTCGGCATCGCAGGTCGATTGATTGCCCGCTGAGCACGATGAGCTGCGCAATGCCCCGCTTTCTGGTGCAATACGCGCAATACACGCGTTCAGGCGCGTGCCGTCACGTAACGTGTCGTCGTGCTAGGTAGGGGTGGCCGGCACACCTTCGGCGCTGTTGTCGTCGCGTGCGCGGTATCGATCGTGGGACTCGCTGCGCCGGTGGCCGCGCACGCAACGACGGCCCCAGCGCGTCAGTTCGCGCTGATCGTGAAGTTGCAGCCGAACTCGGGACCCGCCGCGGCCGCCGTGCTCCGGGCGGCCGGCGTCTCACCGTTGCGCGCTGCTGGCGCGGCGACCATCGAGATCGCGCCGGCTACATACCTCGTTCGTGCGTCCGGCTCCGACGCGAGCAGCGCGGCCCGCACGCTCGCGCGCCAACCCGGGGTCGCGTACGCCGAACCGAACCAGATATACCGGGCCGAAGCGGCAAGGGTCGTGCCGAACGACCCGTGCTACACGAACTGCGCCCAGGGCAGTCAGTGGTACCTCACTTCCGATCGCGCCACGAACGCGTGGGGCGTGACACGCGGCAGCGCCGACATCACGGTGGCGGTGCTCGACACCGGGGTGAAGGTCCATCCCGATCTCAGCGGCAAGATCACCAACGGTCCCAATTACGCGAATCCCGACGACTTCTGTGGCACGGTCGGCGAGATAGATCACGGCACCCTCGTCGCCGGCATCATCGGCGCGCGCACCGGCAACGCGGCCGGCATCGCGGGGCTCGGGTGGAACACACACATCTTGAGCGTGGGCGTGCTCAACGCGAAGGGTTGCGGCACGACGTCGTCGATCGTGCAAGGGCTCCGCTACGCCGCCGACCGCCACGCGCGTGTCATCAACATGTCGTTGGGTGGACCGCCCAGCCAAGCGGTCGGGGACGCGGTGCGCTACGCGCAGGCGCACGGCGCGCTCGTAGTCGCGGCGGCCGGCAACGAGGGCTGGACGTTCCCCGAGTACCCGGCGGCGTACGACGGTGTGCTCGCGGTTGCTGCGACAACCCACACCGATCACATCGCCACCTTCTCGAACCGCGGCAGCTGGGTAGACATCGCGGCGCCCGGGGTCGACATCCTGTCGACGACGCTGGCCGGCAACGTCGCCACCTACGCCGAACTCGACGGCACTTCGTTCTCCGCGCCGCAGGTTTCGGCCACCGCCGCGCTGCTCCTCGCCGCGAACCCATGCATCTCGAGCGCCGACATCGCGACGCGCCTCGAAGCCACCGCGCGCGCACTTCCCGGTGGCGGCGTGCAGTCGGGGATCCTCGATGCCGGTCACGCGCTCACACCGCCGGTGCGCGGCTTCCGGGTCGCGGCAGCCGACGGCGGCGTGTTCTCGAGCGGCGGCGTTTGCTACTACGGCTCGGCCGCGACCGTCGGGCTGCGCTCGCCGGTGGTGGGTATGACATCGACGACCACCGACACCGGTTACTGGCTCGTCGCGTCCGACGGCGGCGTTTTCTCTTTCGGTAACGCGCGCTTCGCCGGCGCGGCGGCCTCACTTCCGCTCGTGAAACCCATCGTCGCGATGCAGGCGACACCTTCGGGCCGCGGTTACTGGCTGGTTGCGTCCGACGGCGGGGTCTTCTCCTACGGCGACGCGCGGTTCTTCGGCTCCACCGGCAACCTCCACCTCACCCGGCCGGTGCTCGGCATGGCCGTGACGCCGACCGGCCGGGGCTACTGGTTGGTCGCGTCCGATGGCGGGATCTTCGCGTTCGGTGACGCACGCTTCTTTGGTTCCACCGGCGCCCTCGCGCTGGTGTCGCCCATCACCGGTATGACGGCCGCGCCGGACGGCCGCGGCTACCTACTCGTCGGCGGCGACGGTGGCGTGTTCGCGTTCGGCGCCGCAATGTTCCACGGTTCGGCGGTCGCCGCGCCGGGTGCTCCCTTCACGACGTCGATTGCGATGACGCACACGGGCCGCGGCTACTGGATCCTCCACGCCGACGGTTCGGTTCGCGCGTTTGGCGACGCAACGCCGTACGGCCCGGTTCCCGCGCGTGGTGCCGTGACGATCGTCGCCGCTCGATCTGGTTGACGCCGGGCTGGACCCCGACGGGTGAGGACGTCAGGGATCGGTGGGGAGACGCGACCAGACCTGTGAGTCCATGCGCCGCCCCTTGAACGGCTGGTCGGAGCGAAGCGTGCCTTCGTAGGTAAAGCCCCCGGCGCGCGCCACCGCTTGTGACGCCGCGTTCTCCGGATCGATCTTCAACTCGACGCGCTCGAGGCCGAGCGTGTCGAACGCGTATCGCACCAAGAGACGCAACGCCGCGCTCGCAACTCCCTTGCGCCGCGACGGCGCCGCGACCCAATAGAAGGCTTCCCCCGCGTTGCGGGTGCGATCGAGTGCGACACCGCATTGCCCGCCGAGCACGCCGAGGCTGCGATCGATCACCGCGAACGTGGCGCTGCGACCCAAGCGCCGGGCTTGCGAGCGCCGGTCGATCCACGCCCGGGCCGACCGCAGGTCGAGGTCGTCGGGCATGTACGTCCAACGTGGGATCTCGGGGTCCCGACACACGTCCACCAGCGCGGCGGCGTCTTTGCGCTCGAACCACCGCATCATGACGATGTCGTCGGCGAGCGGCTCGTCGATGTCGGGTAGCGGCGCGGTCACCGTCGTCACCCGCGCCGGGTCACGTCGAGCAGACGCCCGCGTTTCGTGACGCGCACCGGCCGGTCGGCCATCGCGAGCAGTTCGCGATCGCCGCTGCTGTCGCCGTACGCCCACAGCTCCACGGTCGCGCCTCCGAGTTCGCGCCCGAGATGTTCGCGCAAACGCGTCGCCTTCTCCGGGCCGCGGCAATTCCCACCCACGAGGCGTCCCGTGACGCGCCCGAGTTCGTCGCGTTCGAAGGTGGTGCAGAGCACGGCGCCGACACCGAGCAGTTCGGCGACGTCGTGGAGGTAGGCGTCGAGCGAAGCCGACACGATCACGACGTCGTGACCTTGCGCAAGGTGCCAACGCAGGCGGTGCAACGCTTCCGGCCGCAACCGTTGTGCCACGAGCAGGCGGGCGTAGGCCTGCCCCCGCTTGTGTACATCGCTCCAGTCCAGGCCGGTGGTGACCCGCGCGATCAGGTTCGCCTTGACGACGTCGCGATCGCCGCGCCCGGCCGCGACACGAGCAATGCGAACGGCATCGGCAAGGAGTGCGCGCGACACTCGTCCGATACCCGCGATCTCGACCAGGAACGGGAACATCGAGTCGCGACGCGTGAGCGTGCCGTCGAAGTCGAAGGCGGCGACGACGCGGGGCGATGGTTCGTTCACAGAGGCAAGCGTCGGAATACCGCACGCGGCATGTGCCGCAGCGTCGACATCACCCAACGCAGCACGCCCGGTACCCACACGACCTCACGCCCGCTCCGCAAACCCTCGACGATCGCGGCGGCGACCTTGTCGGGCGTGGTGGCGAGCGGCGCCGCTTTCAGGCCCGCGGTCATCTTCGTGTGTACGAAGCCAGGACGCACGATCATCACGTTCACGCCCGACCCGACGAGGGCGTCTCCGAAACCTTGGTAGAACGCGTCGAGTCCCGCCTTCGACGCGCCGTAGATGAAGTTGGAGCGCCGTGCCCGCTCTCCGGCGACCGACGACAGCACCACCACCGTGCCGTGGCCCTGCTCGCGCAAACGCGTGATGATCGGCACACCTACCGATACCGCGCCGACGAAGTTGCTCTCGATCGTGTCACGCGCCGCGCGCGCGTCGCGCTCCGTTTCCGACTGGTCGCCCAGGACGCCGAACGCGAGCAAGACGACGTCGAAGTCCCCGTACTCGCCGAAGACGCGCTGCACGAAGGCATCGTGCGCGCCGTAGTCGGTCGCGTCGAACGCAACCGCCTCGACCCGTTGCGCGCCCAACGCCCGCAACTCGTGCATCGGCGCATCCAGGGTCTCGGGTTTGCGCGCGGCCAACACAATCGTGTTCGCGTGCGGTGCAAGGCGCCGGCACGTCGCGAGTGCGAGGTCGGAACCACCGCCGAGGACGAGGACGGATTGCACCGTCCCGAGTGCGTCTTTCATTGCCGTCCCTTCATGCGCGGCTAGCGACCGCTGAGCGCGAGGCGCCGGTCGAGGTCGCTGTGGAGGAGGTGTCCAGGATCGAGCGCATCACGCCGCGCGCGCCACCGTGCCAGCTCGGGGTACATCGCCGGGACCAACTCGCCCCGCAGACGCGAATCCTTGGTGAGATAAACACGCCCGCCGGCGCCGACCACGAGCTCGTCGAGACCGTCGAGTAATTCGACGAGACCCGGACGGGTGGCCGCGATGTCGAGTGCGAGGGTCCATCCCGGCATCGCAAACGACAACGGCCCGGCGTTGCCGTGCTCGAAGCGTTTCAACACCGCGAGGAACGACGCGCAGCGATCCTTGCTCAGCCGTTCGAGGGTTTCGCGCACGATGTGCTCGGCGCCGTACGGCACGACGTACTGATACTGCAGGAAGCCGCGCGGCCCGTAGATGCGGTTCCACGCCGTGACGCCGTCGAGCGGGAAGAAGAAGGGTGTGATGCCCTGGAGTTCGCCGTGGCGCGCCTTCGGAGCCTTGCGGAACCACAGTTCGTTGAACGCACGGACCGAGGCGTGGTTGAGTACACCGCCCGGCACCCAGTTTGGTGCCCGGACGATGCTGCGCGGCGAGTAGACGCGCGGCGCCGCCCGTTCCGTCGGAGGAAGGTCTTCGAGCGTCGCGTGATTACCGCGGGTGAGGACGGACCGACCAAGGTGTTTGCCACGCGCGACGCAGTCGATCCACGCGACCGAGTACTGGTATTTACCGTCGTCAGCCATCATGCGCGCCATGCAGTCGTCGACGTCGGTGGCCCGCTGCGTATCGACCAGCATGCGTGGCGTCTCGATCGGCTGCAGCTGCATTGTCACTTCGGTGATCACGCCGGTGAGACCCATACCGCCCGCCGTCGCCCAGAAGACGTCGGGATCTTCGTCGGGGCCCACGGTGATGGCGCCGCGGCTCGGGCTGACGAGCGAGAGCCGGCTCACATAGTCGGAGAAGGTGCCGTGGCGGAACTTGCCGTGGATGTCGGAGGCGACCGCTCCGCCGAGCGTGACGTAGCGCGTTCCGGGCACGACCATCGGGAACCAGCCGAGCGGCACGAGCACCCGAAGCAGTGTGTCGAGGCTCACGCCCGCTTCGGCGGTGAGCTGACCCTTCTGCACGTCGAGTTCGAGGATGCGGTCGAGTCCGGTCGCGAGTACCACCGTGCCGCCTGCGTTCTGCGCGGCGTCGCCATAGCTGCGCCCCAGACCACGCGCCACCACACCACGACCCTGAAAGGACGCGAGGCGAGCGGCGACATCTTCGCTGCGTCGCGGCGCCCACACTGTGGCGCGCGTCGGCGCAGTACGCCCCCAACCCGACAACAACGCGTCGGTGGTGCCGTCGAACGCGTCGAGCGCGTCGCGACCATGGCGCGCGTCAGGAACCATGAACCGCGATCGCGAACAGCGCCACCCAGGCGACGCCGATGATCTGCAACGCGCGATCCGACAACACGAGCTCTTCCGGCGCACCGCCCTTGCCCTGTTCGAGCAGGAGCGCGTAGCGCAGCACGGCGATGACGAACGGCACAATCGAGAGCTGGAACCAGATCGGCTGGCCGACGGGCGTCGATTTCTCGAACGCCCACAGGCAGTAGGCGAGGATCGCGACACTCGACGCGACTGCGCGCACGTAATTGAGGAACGCGAGCGAGTACACGTCGAGCGAGCGGCGGTGGCCGCCGGCATCGTCGCCCAACTCGAGGAGTTCGGCGTGGCGTTTGCCGGTGACCATGAACAACGATCCCGACGCGGCCACGATCAAGAACCAGAACGAGATCGGTACGCCGACGGCGACACCACCCGCGATCATGCGCAGCACGAATCCGGCCGCCACCGCGGCGAGGTCGATCACCGCTTCGTTCTTCAGCCAGAGGCTGTACGCGACTGTGAGCGCCAGGTATCCGGCGATCACGGCGGCGAGTTCCCAGCGCGCCACGAACGACAGTGCGACCGCGGTTGCGAGGAGCAGGACGCCGGCGACGACCGCGGCGCGCACCGGCACGATGCCCGCCGCGATCGGCCGGAACCGTTTTTTCGGGTGGAGCCGGTCGGCTTCCACGTCGAGCGCGTCGTTGATGTAGTAGGTACCGCTCGCCGCCAGGCAGAAGCACACAAATGCGACGCCGGTCTTCAACAGCGCGTCGCCGTGCGAGAGCACGCCCGCGGCGCCGGGCGCCGCCACGACCAGGACGTTCTTCAGCCATTGCTTCGGGCGCGCCAGACGGATGTACGCGGCGATCCCAGGCGTCGCGGCCGCTGCCGCGGGGGCCACCGTGGCGTCGGGGCCCGTCACCGGGTTTCCGGGCGTTGCGTCTTGCGTTGTCTGCCGACTGGCTTGGCTGCGCAGATCCATGGTCCCGAAGAGAGGAGTCTAGGAGGGGCCGGCATCGGCCATCTCCTCAGACCTCGAGCGTTTCGTGTTCGATCACCGCAACGAGGTCTGCGACGTCTCCGAGGCCGCCCCGCAATTTGGCCGTGATCGCGATCGCCATCACTGCCGCGGCGCAGAGCGACCCGGCTGCGAAGCCCAATTCGACCCGCAGGAACAGGTCCTTCCCCACCGCGGTCACACCGACAAACCCGACGATGCCCGCAACCCACGCGAACGCGGCGGCTTGGTAGCCCCGCAACGCGATCAGGCCCTGCGCGACGGTGAGAGCAAGGATGAATGCGGCGCTCCCGACCGCGAGCAATCCGAGGTCGCGATGGCCGAGGATGAACTTCTGGCCGAAGAGCACCTTCCCGGCCCATGGCGCGACCGTGAATCCGCCGAGGATGCCGATCGCGCCGACGGCGGTCACGATCAGCATGAGGGTGCGCAGGCCGGCGCGGAAGTCGGCGTGGCGCCCCGCGCCCGCGTGTTCGGCGAGCTTCGGCAACAACGCGGCTTGCACCGCCTGGAACAAGAGGATCGGGATCCGCGCGATGAACAACCCCGCGATGAACTTCCCGACGAGAGGTTTCTGCGCGGGCGTGGCGAGCAGCGTCGCGCCGAGGAACCCGGCGTACGACAACGCTTGCGCCAGGACGCTGCCGAGCAGCAACCACCCGAGCGCGGTCGAAAGCTCGGAGTAGGGGGCGCTCGGCCCCGGCACCAGCAGTCGTTTCTGTCCCCGTAACGACACCGCGACCGCCACGAACGGCGGCAGCGCGAGCGCGAGGCCGAAGGGGCCCGGACTGGAGACGCCGAGCGCCACCAGCGCGCCGCACGCGACGACGCGCACGATTCCCTCGGTGCCGTGCATCAGGCCGTACGGCCCGAAGCGACCATTCCCGGCGAGGGTTCCGCGCGTGAGGTGCGCGCAGTAGTACGCCGCGATCGCGATCAGCAAGCCGACGAGCAGCATCCAGTTGCCGTGAAACAGGTTCGAGACGAGCGGCCCCGCGCCGATCAGCGACGCGAGCGTCACGAACAGTGCGAGCCCGCCGCCGAGCACCGCCGCGCGTTTCACGAGCGGAGCGGCGCCGATGCCCTGCGCGCGACGGTGCGATACCGCCCGCGCCACTTCCTGTTCGATGGGTTGGAAGACGCCCGGCGCGACCACGAACACCATTACCCAGAGCCCGTTCAGCGCGTTGTACTGCGCCTCGTCGAGTTGGCGGAACGAGAGGATCTGGAACCCGTACGCAGAGAGCCCCGCCACGAGTAAGCCGGCACCGATGGCGTACGTGCCTTCGGGGACCGGCTTGCGTGCCGCCTCAATGAAACGCATGGCGCGTGTGGCCACGTTCTGTGGTCCTGACGGGGGCGAAAAGGCTCGGGATGTCACGGCCGGTGCCGACACGTGACTGTATCGCTGTACCGGGCGGATTCTGTCGAGGCCGGTATCTTCGGTGGGTGAGCACCCGTACTTTGCTCATTTTGGCGGCGCTCACCGGCCTCGCCATTCTCGTCGCCTTCGCGGTCCAGGTTCTGCTCGTGGCATGAGCGGGAACACGAAGGTGTTACCGATAAAGAGAAGTCAGTTCGCAGCCAAAACTCCCGAATTGGGGTGAGTCCCACGGCCGAGGAATTTGATGTCGTTGTGCTCGGCGGTGGTCCGGGTGGTTACGCGGCCGCGCTCTACGGTGCGTCGGCAGGCCTTTCGATCGCCATGGTCGAAGAGCAGCGCGTTGGTGGAACGTGCCTGCATCGAGGGTGCATACCCGCCAAAGAGTTGTTGCAGACCGCCGAGGTGCTCCGCACGATCCGCGGCGCCGCCGAATTCGGTGTGAAGGCGAGTGAACCGTCGCTCGACATCGGCGTCAGCCAGGTCCGCAAGCACCAGGTGATCGACAAGCTCACCAAAGGTCTCGAATCGCTGCTGAAGGGGCGCAAGGTCACCGTGGTTCCCGGGCGCGGCACGCTCGCGCCCGACGGTCACACGATTGTGGTCGGGGTCCGCGAAGCGGACGGCAGCGAGGTGGTCCGCGAACTGCACGGCAGAAACGTGGTGCTCGCAACCGGCTCGGCGCCGCGCGCACTGCCCGGCCTCGACTTCGACGGTGAACGCATCCTGTCGTCCGACCATGTGCTCGAACTGCCGGAAGTGCCCGAGCGCGTCGCGGTGATCGGCGGTGGCGCGATCGGCTGCGAGTTCGCGTCGTTCCTCATCGACGCGGGCAGCGATGTCACGCTGCTCGAAGCGCTCCCCCAAGTGCTCACCGGCGTCGATCAACAAGTTGCGCAGGTCGTCGCGCGCGCGTTCACGAAACGGGGTGTGAAGATCGAGACCGCGGTGAAGGTCGGTGGAGTCGATCGCACCGACGCCGGTCTCGAACTGCGTTACGAGGGCAAGAACGGTGAACAACGGCTACCGGTCGACGTGGTCGTAGTGAGCGTCGGGCGGCGTCCGTTGAGCGAAGGTGCCGGGCTCGAAGAAGCGGGCGTGAAGATCGACGAGCGCGGGTTCGTCGCCGTCGACGGCAACATGCGCACGAGTGTCGACGGTGTCTACGCGGTCGGCGACCTGGTCGCGACTCCGCAACTCGCGCACGTCGCGTTCGCCGAGGCGATCGTCGCGATCAAGACCATGCTCGGCGAAGACCCGGCGCCCGTCGAGTACGACAAGGTGCCGTGGGGCATCTACTGCCACCCCGAGGTCGGTTTCTGCGGCCTCACGGAGGCGCAGGCGAAGGAGCAGGGTTACGACGTCGTCACGTCCGTGCATCGGTGGGGTGGCAACAGCCGCGCGTTGATCATGGACGAGACCGAAGGCATGGTGAAGGTCGTGGCCGAGAAAGACGGCGCGCTGCTCGGCGTGCACGTTGCCGGGCCGTGGGCCACCGAACTCATCGCCGAGGGCTACCTCTCGGTGAACTGGGAAGCAACCCCCGCCGATCTCGGCCTGCTTATCCACGCGCATCCGACGCTGTCGGAGAACTTCGGCGAGTCCGTTCTCGCACTCACCGGGCGAAGTCTGCACGGATGAGCGAACGGTGCCGATTGAACGCTGCAGCGCTGGTGCGCTGAAACGATCCGAAGGAGCCCCGTGGACGTCACGATGCCGCAACTCGGCGAAACGGTGACCGAGGGAACGATTACGCGCTGGTTCAAACAGGTGGGTGAGTCGGTGCAAGCCGACGAGCCGCTGTTCGAAGTGTCGACCGACAAGGTCGATTCCGAAGTGCCGGCACCCAGCGCCGGCGTGGTCAGCGAGATCCTGGTACCTGAGGGTGAGACGGTGCCGGTGGGTGCCCGGCTCGCGGTGATCGGTGACAGCGCCGCCGCGCCTGCTCCCGCCCCGGCAGCGGCCTCTGCGCCCGCGGCGCCTGCGCCTGAGGCGGCCGTTCCACCCGCACCCGCACCCGCTCCAGCCGCCCCTCCGCCCCCCGCGCCGGAACGAGCATCAGCGCCCCCGAGTGCAGCCGAACCTCCGCCTGCGCCGGTCGCACCCCCGGCACCGGCCGCCGCGCCGGCACCGGCTGCCGCGCCACCCCCCGCGGCGACGAACGGCGCCGAGGGTGGCAACGGTGTGGTGACCTCACCGCTCGTCCGGCGCCTGATCGTCGAGAGCGGTCTCGACGCATCGCAGATCAAAGGCACCGGCGCCGGCGGACGCATCACGCGCAACGACGTGCTCGCCGCGGCGAAGGGCGGCCGTCCCGCCGCCCCCGCGCCTGCGGCCACGCCCGCACCAACCGCAGCCGCGCCCGCCCCGGCCGCGTCTCCCGCTCCGGTCGCACCCGAGTCGCAACGCAGCGCGGGCGACGTCGTGATCCCGTTCGACAACATCCGGCGCCGCACCGCCGAGCACATGGTCCGCTCGAAGGCAACCAGCGCGCATGTGTACACGTCGGTCGAAGTCGACTTCGAACGCATCGAACGCGTCCGTATCGCGAACCAGGCGGAATGGAAAGCCGAAGAGGGCTTCTCACTCACCTACCTGCCGTTCATCATCCGCGCCGTTTCCGACGTCGTGCACGACTACCCGAACCTGAACGCGAGTGTCGACGGCGACAGCCTGCTCGTGCACCGCGACCTCAACCTCGGCATCGCAGTTGATCTCGACTTCAACGGCTTGGTCGCACCGGTGATCCGCAACGCCGACGGCAAGCGCCTGCGTTTGATCGCGCGTGAGATCCGTGATCTCGCATCGCGTGCCAAGCGTAAGCAGCTCTCACCCGACGAGGTCGTGGGCGGGACGTTCACCATCACGAACATGGGGCCGTTCGGCACGCTGTTGACGCTGCCGATCATCAACCAGCCACAGGTCGCGATCCTCGCCACCGACGCCATCCGCAAGCAGCCGGTGGTGGTCGACGGTCCCGACGGCGAAGACACGATCGCGATCCACCACGTCGGCCATCTCGCGCTCGCATGGGACCACCGTGCGTTCGACGGCGCCTATGCCGCGTCGTTCCTCAACGCGACGCGCGAGGTGCTGGAGACGCGCGACTGGGAAGCCGAACTGGCGTGACGTTACGCGCGCGCTGGTTGGGCCGCGTCCCGTACGCCGAAGCCGACGCGCTGCAACGCGCACTTCACGAACGCGCCGCCGACGACTACCTGCTCCTGCAGGAGCATCCGCACGTGTACACGCTCGGGTCGAGTGCCGATCCTGCGCACGTGCTGGTGGACCCGGCGTCGGTAGGTGCCGAGCTGCGCGAGGTCGATCGTGGCGGCGACGTCACTTATCACGGACCCGGGCAGCTGGTTGGCTACCCAATCATCTCGCTCGCCGAATGGAAGGCGGGCCAGCGCGACGTCGTTGCCTACGTGCGCCGCCTTGAATCGGTGTTGATCGCGACGCTTGCCGACTTCGGGATCGAGGCGGAGACGTCCAAGGGCTACACGGGCGTGTGGGTGGGCGACGAGAAGATCGCCGCGATCGGTGTGCGGGTCGCGCGCGGCCGCACGCGGCACGGATTCGCGTTGAACGTCGATCCCGACCTCGCGATGTTCGGCCACATCGTGCCGTGCGGCATTCGAGATCGAGGCGTCACGTCCATGGCGGCATTGCTCGGCGAGGCACCCGAGATGCGCGTCGTGGTCGACCGGGTTGTTGCGCGCTTCGCCGAGGCCTTCGAAGCCGGGTCCGTCGAGCGTCAGGACGTCGTATGGCGGGAGTCGCCGACGGATCTCTCCGCCTTCACTCGTGGCGCGATGGCAGGCGACGCACCGGTGCGGTTGCTCGGCCGGCTTGCGGAAGCGGGCGTCGAGACTCCCGCCAACAACGGACGCAGGCCCGAATGGATGCGCGTGCGCGCGCAATTCAACGACGGCTACTACGAGCTCAAGAAGTTGATGCGCGACCGCGATCTGCACACCGTGTGTGAAGAGGCGGGCTGCCCCAACATCTACGAGTGCTGGGCCGAGCGCACGGCGACGTTCATGATCCTCGGCGACCGTTGCACTCGCGCGTGCGGGTTCTGCCTCGTCGACACCCGCAAACCGCTCGAGGTCGACAACGACGAACCGCGGCGCGTGGCAGAGGCCACCCGCGACATGGGCCTCGCTCATGTGGTGGTCACGTGCGTCGCACGCGACGACCTCCCCGACGGCGGCGCTGGAGTGTTTGCCGACACGGTGCACGCGATCCGCGAGTTGAGCCCCCCGACCCGCATCGAATTGTTGATCTCCGACTGCCGCGGCGACGACGCGTCCCTCGCCACGATTTTCGATGCTCGGCCCGATGTGTTGAACCACAACCTCGAGACGGTGGCGCGCCTGCAGCGGGCGGCGCGCCCGTCGGCCGGATATGGCCGCTCGCTCTCCGTGCTGGCGCGCGCGAAGAACGCCGGGCTCGTCACGAAGTCGGGGCTGGTCCTCGGCATGGGCGAGACGATGGAGGAAGTACGCGGCGCCCTCGCCGACCTGCGGGGCGTCGGCGTCGACATCGTCACGATCGGCCAGTACCTCCGCCCGACGGCGCATCACCTTCCCGTGGTCACGTGGTGGACGCCCGACGAGTTCGCCGCGCTACGGGCCTACGGCGAGTCGCTCGGCTTCGCGCACGTGGAGTCCGGGCCTCTGGTGCGGTCGTCGTACCACGCCCGCGCCGCCACCGACGCCGCGAACCATCCCACCGCCGGCCCAGCCACCGACGGCGCGATTCCGATCGAGCTCGGTCGCGTCACCGCACGAACCGGCAGCTGAACCGCCGAGTTCACCGCAACGCACCCCACGGCCCGAAGCGGGAGTGGCACGGGTCGCCTGCGACAATGGTGCTGTGGCCGCGGTGCACGACGATCTCTCACCCGAACTCGTCGCGTGGATCGGCGAGCAACCCATGTTCTTCGTCGCCACCGCTCCGAGCGACGGCGGCCACGTGAACGTGTCGCCCAAGGGGCTCGACACACTGCGCGTGCTCGACCCCTTCAGCGTCGCGTACCTCGACCTCACCGGCAGTGGCGTCGAAACGATCGCACACCTGCGCGATAACGGCCGTATCACGTTCATGTGGTGCGCGTTTTCGGGGAAGCCGCGCATCGTGCGCGTCTACGGGCAGGGCACGGTGCACGAGATCGGAACCGCCGGGTTCGACGAGCGGGCGTCGTTGTTCGATGAACTGCCGGGCCGCCGGTCGATCATCACAGTCGACGTCGAGCGCGTGTCCACCTCGTGCGGCTACGCGGTGCCGCTCATGGCGTTGGAGGGCGAACGCGACCGTTTGCTCGACTGGGCCCGAGCGAAGGGCGAGGACGCCATGCCCGACTACCGGTCCGCCAAGAACACGAAGAGCATCGACGGCTTGCCCGGGTGGCGCGCGTGAACTACCCCGAACGCATCGAACGCGCAAGGGCGCGCATGGAAAACATGGGCGTCGACGTGCTGCTGCTGTCCGTGGGTGCCGATCTGCCCTACTTCACCGGCTACGAGGCGATGCCGCTGGAACGGCTCACGATGTTCGTGCTGCCGCGTACCGGCGAGGCGAAGCTCGTCGTGCCGCGCCTCGAAGCACCGCGGGTGGTCGCGCAACCCGATGTGTTCGAGATCGTGACCTGGGACGAAACCGACGACCCGATTGCCCTCGTGACCCGCCTCGCCGACCGGCCTGCGGTCGCGGCGATCGGCGACCACACGTGGGCACGGTTCGTACTCGACCTCGAAGCGGCGCTGCCGTCGACCGAGTTCCGCAAGGCGTCGCTCGTCACCGCGGCCTTGCGTATGGTGAAAGACGCGGCCGAGGTCGACGCGCTCACGCGCGCCGCTCACGCGGTCGACGTGATCGCGCGAGAGATGCACGGCGTGCGCTTCTCCGGCCGCAGCGAACTCGACGTGCATCGCGACCTCGTGGATCGCATGCTCGAACTCGGCCATCAGCGTGCGAACTTCGCCATCGTTGCCGCGTCGGGGCACGCGGCAAGCCCACACCACGAACCGACCGACCGCGTAATTGTCGATGGCGACGTCGTGCTCTGCGACTTCGGCGGCACGATGGACGGCTACTGCTCCGACATCACGCGCATGTTCGTCGTCGGTGAGCCGCCGGCCGAAGTGCAACACGTGTATGCGGTTCTGATGGACGCGCAAGAACGGGCGGTGCAGGCGGCGACGGTCGGTACGCCGTGCGAGGCGGTCGACGCCGCGGCGCGCCAGGTGATTGCCGCGGCCGGCTACGGCGAATTCTTCGTGCATCGCACCGGACACGGGATCGGTACCGAAGCACACGAAGACCCCTACATCGTGGCGGGCAACGTGGCACCACTCGCGCCGGGGCACGCGTTCAGTGTGGAGCCGGGCATCTACTTGCCGGATCGGTTCGGTGTGCGGCTCGAAGACATCGTGGTGGCTACCGCCGCAGGGCCCCGGCGGCTCAACGAGGCGCCGCGCGACCTCGCCGTCGTCGCGTGACCCGCGAGGCGGCGCGGTGAAGCTCGATTTCGGCACGTTCTTGTTGCAGTGGGCAACGGGTGGGCTGCTGTTCCTGTGGGTCACGACCCGCCGGCGCGAGGTAGGCATCGGCTACGGATGGTTGCTCCGCGGCGTGTTCGGGCTGTTCGCGGTGGGCGCAGTCGCGGTGTTCGCGACTCGTTCGAGCGACGCTCACCGTGGTGCCGCCGACGTCGCGCTGCTCGCGTCGGTCGGAATGGTGCTCGCCGCGGTGGTGGCGCTCGCCGTGTCGATCGCGCGACGCAAGGCGGGCGTGCGTGGCCAACTCGCGAACCGAGACCGCAAGCGAGCGCGCGTCGCGGCGATGGTTTCCGGCGGGCCCGACCGCGAAACGGAGACCGCGGATGAGGTGCACGCTGACGAGTTCCCGCCCGCGCTCGATCTCGTCGCGCCCGCGCTCGGCGCGATCGGGCTGCTCGCCGCGGCCGTCTTCGCGGGCGGCCCGTACCCACTCGCCGCGGTTCGACTACTCGTGGGCGCCGCGTTCCTGGGTGCGGTGAGCGACGCGATGCTCCTCGGCCACTGGTATCTCGTGCAGCCGGGCTTGCGGCGCGACCCGTTGCGACAACTCGTGATCGCGAACGCGTTGCTGTGGCCGATCGAAGTGATCGCGTTCCTATGGCCCACCGGCATGATCCAGGTGTTCAGCGGCACAATCGACGACGGTTACGGCGGCTTGCTCGCGTGGGTGTGGCTCGTGTCGGCGGTGACGACCATCGGGCTGATCGGCGTCACCTGGCTCGCACTGCGCGAGCGTTACTACTCGGCGGTCATGGCCGCGACGGGTCTGCTCTACCTCGCGATCCTCACCGCCTTCGGCACCGACCTCGTCGCCCGCGCCGTCCTCTCCCCGTAGAGGCGTGCGTCGATAGGGGACAAATAATGTCCCCTATCGACGTACGCCTATGGCGTGAGGCCGATGACTCGGTAGACCCAGAAATGCTCGTCGGGGACGATGCCGTTGTCGAATGCCGCGAGGGGTTCGAGGCGGAACTCGGTGAACACGCGGACGTCGACCGGGTGGTTGATCACCAGCAACACGGCTTCAGTCGTGCGGTGCTCGACCCGACGGATGATCTCGCGTAGCGGTGCGGTGCGATCCTTGCGGTTCTGGTCCCACAGGATGTAGCGGCCGAACCGCTCGCCGGCCGGGTAGTACACGTCGTGGTTGAGGTATGCGGCGACGGTCGACGCTGACACGTCGGGTTGGCCGATGATGATCGCGTGCTGCAGATGCCGCGCGTTGATCAGGTCGGCGACGTCGCGCCCGTTGGAGAACGGGTATTTCCAGTCCACGAGCACGACGAACATCCCGCCGATGAGCTGCAGCACGAGAATCGCGGTCCACAGCCGGGTGCGCAGCGAGACCGAGCGCCGGTCGTCGCTTCGGCCGATAGTGGCCATCGAGGGAACGAGCCACAGCGCGGCCACCAACGCGAGGAAGATGTGCCCGTTGTACCGCGACGCGCTCGCGTATTGGATCTTCGAATAGAGAAAGCCGACGACGAGCGCGACGCCCGCGACCCACGTCGCGCACGCGCCGGGCCGGCGGCGCAACAACCACGCGATGCCAAGCACGATCAGTACGCCGAGCACGGCAGCCGCGGTGGTGGCACCGTCGAAGATGCTCGTGTTCCACCACTCGCGGCGGAACTTCGGAATGGGCACGACCGCGCGCGAGATCGCGGCGAGCGACGTGCGCGCGAGTGCGGAGTTGAACGACGTGTTCCAGGAGCGGTACACACCGGCGTCGCCCGGCGGCGAGGCTTGGGCGTAGGCGACGGTAAGGCCGCCGACCGCCAGTGCGAAGCCGAGGGCGATCCGCCGGAACGGGGTCACGTCGACGCCTTGACGGCGCCGTACTTCCGCATCGACGAGCAACCCCACCAACAACGCGACGGCCAACAGCGCGTCGAACGCACTGGTGAGCGCCAGCAGCGCGAGCGTGACACCGCACCACGGCCATCGGTGGCGGGTGCTCGCGACCGCGCAGGTAGCAGCGACGAACAGGAACCCGAGCGAGTAGCTGCGGCTCAGTGTGCCGTACTCGAAGACGACGAAGTAGCCGCCCGCGAAGAGTGCCTTCTGCAGGTTCGTGAAGGGTGCGCGCCAGAGGACGAGCGCGAGCGCGAGCGCCGCGATCGTGAGCTGCGCCAGTTGCATCATCCACGGCGCGGTGTTGATCTTCGCCAACGGCCACAGCAGCAGGTACCAGAGCGCGGGATGGCCCTCGTAACGGATGTTGTTGAACAGGTCCGGCAACGAGTGGCTGGCCCGGGCGATCATCCAGGCTTGCAACTCGTCGCGCCACATCTCGTGACGCCACATCGTGACGCCGACCACGAGAACGAACGCAGCGAAGATCGCCCACCGCACGTCGAAGCGATGTTCGGCTTGCTCGCCCGCGTCCTTGCCGTTGGCGCCGCCGACAGCGCTGTCGGCGGACCGGCTGGCGGAGCTGTCGCTCGTGGTGTGGGCCGCGGTCCCCGTCATGGGCGCCTCACATTACGTGGCGCATGTTCCAGGCGTCCGCTCCGCCCCAGCGTGGTATACGAGGTGGACGATCGACGACGGAAGCGAGAACTCGTGACCAACGCAAGCAGTCTGAATGTCGAGAGCACGCTGTTCGGCGACGGTGCGACGATCCCGAAGTTGTGCGCACACACGTACGTGGGCGGCGACAACGTCAGCCCCGATCTCACGTGGAGCACCGCACCCGACGGAACCGCGGTCTTCGCCGTGACCTGTTATGACCCCGACGCGCCCACAACCGTCGGTTTCGTGCATTGGGTGCTGTTCAACATCCCACCGAATATCGCCCACCTCGATGCCGGTGCTGGTGCGAAGGGCAAGAACCCGACGGGCAGCACGCTTGGCTTCACCGACTGGGGCGAGAGCCAGTACGGCGGTATGGCGCCGCCGCAGGGCGACCCGCCGCACCACTACCACTTCACCGCGTGGGCACTCGACGAGCGGATCGACTCCGACGAGACCACCACGTACGCGAAGTTCAACTTCCTAGCCCGTGGCCACGTACTCGCCAAAGGCGAACTCGTCGGACTCTTCGGCCTCTAACCCACTCGTGACCATCGGTCACATACACCCACTCGTGACCATCGGTCACACTACGAAGTACTTCGCCTCCGGGTGTGCGACGACGATCGCCGACGTTGCCTGCTCCGGTTCGAGATGGAATTCCTCCGTGAGGCGCACGCCGATGCGATCGATCTCGAGGAGCTCCGCGACCTTCGTCTGCTCCTCGAGGTCGGGGCACGCGGGATAGCCCCACGAGTACCGCGAGCCGCGGTACTGCTGACGGAACAGGCCCGCGATGCTCGGCCCGTCTTCGCCCGCGAATCCCCATTCCTCGCGCACCCGGCGGTGCCAGTACTCCGCGAGGGCTTCGGTCATCTCCACGGAGAGACCGTGCGTCATCAAGTAGTCCTGGTACCGGTCGGCCGCGAACAATTCACGTTCGCGTTCCGACGCGCGCGACCCGACCGTCACCACCTGGAAGCCCGCGTAGTCGGCTTCGCCGGATGCGGCGGATCGGAAGAAGTCGCTGATGCAGAGGAACGGTTCCTTCTGCTGACGCGGGAAGTTGAAGCGCAGCCATTCCTGGGTGCGGTCGTCGTCTTTCCACACCACGAGGTCGTCGCCTTCGGCGTTCACGGCGAAGTATCCCCATGCAACCGCGGGAACGAGTAAGCCCTCGGCGCGTGCGATGTCGAGCTGTTCGCGTAACAGCGGGCGGATGCGCTCCTTGAATTGTTCGTCGTTTTCTTTGCCGCCCTTCTCGGGGCGGAACTGCCATTGGTTGCGGAACAACGCGGTTTCGTTCACGTACGCGGCGATGTCGTCGAGCGGTACGCCCTTGGCGACGCGCGAGCCGAGGAACGGCGGTGTGAACACGGTCGCGTCGGCCGCGACCGCGGAACGCTCGGGCACTTCCACGACTTCGTCGGCCCGTTCGCTCTTGCGCGGCGGCAACTTGCGGCCTCCGGGCGCACGACCGAACTCAGGGTCGAGCGTGCCGGCTCGCGTGCCTTGCACGAGCGTGTCCATGGTATGCAGACCTTCGAACGCGTCCTTGCCGTAGAACACGCGGCCTTCGTAGACCTTGCGCAGGTCGACTTCCACGTAGTTGCGGGTGAGCGCGGCGCCTCCGAGCAGCACCGGGATCGACGACAACCCGCGCTCATTGAGCTCCTGCAGGTTCTCGCGCATGATGATGGTGCTCTTCACGAGCAACCCGCTCATGCCGATCGCGTCGGCCTTTACTTCCTGCGCCTTCTCGAGCATGTCGTGCACCGGCACTTTGATGCCGAGGTTGTGCACCGTGTAGCCGTTGTTGGTGAGGATGATGTCGACGAGGTTTTTCCCGATGTCGAGGACGTCGCCCTTCACGGTGGCGAGCACCACGGTGCCTTTCCCGGTGTCGCCGTCGACTCGCTCCATGTGTGGTTCGAGGTGCGCGACCGCGTTCTTCATCGTTTCGGCGCTCTGCAAGACGAACGGCAACTGCATCTCGCCCGAGCCGAAGAGTTCACCTACGACCTTCATGCCGTCGAGCAGCACGTCGTTCACGATCCCGAGCGCAGGCATCGTCTGCAGCTGTTCGTCGAGGTCGGCCTGGAGGCCGTCGCGATCACCGTCGATGATGCGGTGCTTCAGCCGTTTCGCCACCGGCCAGTCCGATCGGTCCTCTCGTTCAACCGCGCTCGCATCGACGCCTTCGAACAGCGCCATGAACTCCGTGAGCGGGTCGTAGCCCTCGCGTCGACGGTCGTAGATCAGGTCGAGTGCGACTTCGCGCTGGCGATCGTCGATGCGGTGCATGGGCACGATGCGCGCCGCGTGCACGATCGCGGCGTCGAGCCCGGCGTCGCGGCACTCGTGCAGGAACACGCTGTTGAGCACGTGACGGGCAGCCGGTTTCAATCCGAACGACACGTTCGACAGTCCGAGGATCGTCGATGCACCCGGGAGCTCGGCCTTTATGCCTCGGATCGCTTCGATCGTCTCCATCGCGTCGCGACGCAAGTCGTCGTCGCCGGTGCTCAACGGGAAGGTCAGCGCGTCGAAGATCAGATCGGTCGGGTCGAGGCCGTACTTCTGCGTCGCGAGGTCGTAGATACGACGCGCGACACGCAACTTCCACTCGGCGGTACGCGCCTGGCCTTCTTCGTCGATGGTGAGGCAGATCACCGCGGCGCCGTACTCGCTCGCGAGCCGGAACACGCGGTCCATCCGCTTGCCTTCGGCTTCGCCTTCTTCGAGGTTCGCCGAGTTGATCACCGCTTTGCCGCCATGGTGGCGCAGGCCGGTTTCGACCACGAGCGGTTCCGTGGAGTCGAACACGAGCGGCAGGCTGGCCTGGGTTGCGAAGCGCTTCGCGATCTCTTCCATGTCGATGCTGCCGTCGTGGCCGACGTAGTCGACGCACACGTCGAGCACGTGCGCGCCTTCCTTCACCTGCTCGCGCGCCATCTGCACGCAGGTGTCCCAGTCCTCGGCGAGCATTGCTTCCTTGAACTTGCGCGAGCCGTTCGCGTTCGTACGTTCGCCGACCGCGAGGTAGGCGAGTTCCTGGTGGAACGGCACGTGGCTGTAGATCGACGAACAGCCCGGCTCGAACTCCGGTGTGCGCTGCGCAGGTGCGCGCACGCCGATGCGCTCGACGACCGCACGGAGATGCTCGGGCGTTGTGCCGCAGCAGCCGCCCACGATGTTCACGCCGAACTCCGACACGAAACGTTCGTGCGCGTCTGCGAGTTGCGCGGGCGTGAGGTCGTAGTGGGTGTGACCGTCGACCACGGTCGGAAGGCCCGCGTTCGGCAGGCACGACAGGAACGTTCGCGCGTGTTGCGACAGGTAGCGGAGGTGCTCGGTCATCTCGCCCGGCCCCGTCGCGCAGTTGAGGCCGATCACATCAGGCTGGATTGCCTCGAGCGCGGTGAGCGCGGCACCGATCTCGGAACCCACCAGCATCCGGCCCGTCGTTTCGACCGTGACCTGCACCATGAGTGGCACGCGGCGGCCGGCCTTTGCCATCGCGCGCTTCGCGCCGTTGAGTGCGGCCTTCGCTTGCAACAGGTCGTAGACCGTCTCGACGAGCACGACGTCGACGCCGCCCGCGAGCAGGCCGTCACACTGCAACTCGTAGTCGTCGCGCAGCGTTTCGTAAGGGATCTGGCCGAGGGAAGGCAGCCTCGTGCCGGGGCCGACGGAGCCGATCACGAAGCGCGGACGGTCGGGGGTCGTATGGCCGCTCGCCACTTCCCGGGCGATCTCGGCCGCGCGCCGGTTGATCTCGAACGACTGTTCCGCAATGCCGTATTCGTTCAAGACGAGCGGGAAGGCGCCGAACGTGGCGGTCTCGACCGCGTCGACCCCGCTCACGAAGAATTCGTCGTGCATCGCCGCGATGAGGTCGGGGCGGGTGAGCACGAGATTCTCATTGCAGCCTTCGAGCGCCGGGCCTCCGAAGTCGTCGGCGTGGAGGTCGTGACCTTGCACCCAGGTGCCGAACGCCCCGTCGAACACCAGGACCCGCTCGCTCAGGGCGGTGAGAAACGGGTCGGCGCCGATTCGCGAGCCGATTCGTGTCGGCGCAGGGTCGTGCATCACACCAGGGTACGTGCCCTGCAGCCTGGGCCCGAAGCGAAAAACCGGGCGGTGAGGCCGTCAGTCCGGGTGTGCCTTTTGTCACGTATAGCGGTAATTGTAGGGGTGCACATCTTGTTACGCTTCTGACCCAAATAGGTCAGGGATTCGTGGGGGCCGGCGCAAGCCGGGGGGAAGAGGCACACGCATGGGCAGGGCAGGGGCAGCCCGATGGGGCAAACGCGCGGTCGCGGCGATCGCGATCGTGACGGCGGCAAGTGTTCTTCCGACCGCGGCGCACGCGTCCAACCAGGGCGGCGGCGGCTTTTCGGCGCAGATCGTCAACGGCACGAAGACCACCAACGCCAAGTGGCCCTTCCTGGTCGGCATTCTCCAAAAGACGCAGCCCTCGACCTTCCTGGCGCAGTTCTGCGACGGCTCCCTCGTGACGCCCACGCTGGTGCTGTCGGCGGCCCACTGCACGTTCGACGGGTCGGGCAACCCGCTCAATCCGAGCCAGGTCGACATTCTCGTCGGCGCCGACGACCTCTCCACGACGTCGGTCCACGAAGGCACCCGGATCGCCGTGACGGCGATCATCCGGAACGCCGCGTACAACCCGAACACAATCTCCCACGACAGCGCGCTGTTCCGGCTCGCGTCGCCGGCCAGCGTGAAGCCGGTTCAGATCGTGCCGCCGCCGAGCGACTATCGCTGGGGCGGCGGCAAGACGGCGAGCGTCGCCGGCTTCGGCTGCGATCACTACGACACTGATCCCGGCGGTTGCACCGACTACCCGTTGCACCTGCACGAAACCACGTTGCCGATGCTTTCCGACACTCACTGCGAGGGTTTGGGCGGCGTGTACTCGTTCGTGTTCAATCCGTCCACCATGGTGTGCGCGGGCAGCGTCGGCACCATTCGCGAGACGTCGCCCGGCATGTCGGAAGGCACGGCCAAGAGCCCGTGCTTCGGCGACAGTGGCGGCCCGCTCGTGGTCGACGGCCCTTCGTCGGTGCTGCAAGTGGGCATCGTTTCGTGGGGCCCGTCGGCGTGCGGCATCGGCCCCGGCGTGTTCACGCGCTTGGGCGGCTCCGACTTGCGAACATGGCTCCGCAACAACGGTGTGCCGGTGGCGCGCAGCGCGTTTGGCGCGGGGTCACCGGTGAGCATCGGCGGCGCGTTCAAGCCCGTCGTCGGCGATTTCAACGGTGACGGCAAAGACGACGTCGTGCTCTACGGGCCGGGCAGCGCATCCGACTTCTTGTGGCGCGGCGGCACGAGCGGCTTCAACAACACGGGCCACATCTCGATGGGCGGCGCGTACACCCCGGTGCCGGGCGACTTCAACGGCGACGGCAAGTCCGACATCCTCTGGTACGCCCCCGGCACCGCGGGCGACATCTTGTGGCTTGGCACGAGCACCGGTTTCGTGCGCGGGTTCGCGGTCAATGTGAACCTCGCTGCCATCCCCGTGGTTGGCGATTTCAACGGCGATGGCACCGACGACATCTTCTGGTACGGGCCCGGCAGCCGGAGCGACATGCTCACGTACGGAAGCCCGACCGGATTTTCACCGGGCATCGCCGAAAGCAACAACGGGGTCTACACACCCGTCGTGGGGGACTTCGACGGCAACGGCAAGTCCGACATCCTCTGGTACGGCGCCGGCACCCGTGTCGACACGCTGTGGCATGGCACCGGTACCGGCAGCGGATTCGCCTCGGCCGGCACGCTCACCGTCGACGGGTACTTCACGCCAGTTGTGGGCGACTTCGACGGCGACGGCAAGTCCGACGTGCTCTGGTACTCACCCACCGGCGCCGACACGTTGCGGCGGGGTACGGCCACCGGCTTCACGAGCGCGCCCGAGGTGGTCATCGACGGTGCGTACGTTCCCGTGCGCGGCGATTTCAACGGTGACGGCCGGACGGACATCGTTTGGTACGCACCGGGCTCCGCGGCCGACCTCCACTGGCTCGGCGCCCACCGATAAGCCGCGTCGCGGACGCTCGCTCGGGCCCCGTTCGCCGGGCAGTGCGTCCGAGCGCGGGTGCGCGCGTAACGGAGTTGCGCGTACGCTGAGCGCGTCAGGGGGGTGGGTATGGCGGGGACGGGCGGTGCCCCAAGAAGCGCGTTGGCCGTGCTCGACGGATATACGGGCGCGGTCGTAGTCGGACACGGGCGCTACAGCGTCGTGTATCGGGTCTACGAGGAAGCGACCGGCGCCGATATCGCGATCAAGGTCTTCACCGGCGTGCCTGACGCGGGTGAAGGCGAGGATCCGACCGACGACGCCAACGCGCGTGCGACGTTCGAACGCGAACGGCGGTCGCTCCCCGCGCTGACACGACACCCGTCGCTCGTCACGGTGTTCGACACCGGCTACACAACCGCGGGTCGGCCCTACGTCGTCATGGAGCTCATGGCCGGCGGTTCGCTCGCCGAACGGCTCGCCGCCGCGGGGCCCCTGCCATGGCAGCAGGTCGTCGAGGTAGGCGCGCGCGTTGCCGGCGGGCTCGACGCCGCGCACCGAGAAGGCCTTCTGCACCGCGATCTCCAGCCCGGCAATTTGCTCGTGTCGGCCGCCGGCGAAGTGAGGCTTTCGGGATTCGCAGTCGCCGCGATGCACGGCGCCGGCGCATCGGCCGTGTCCGCCGCTCCGGAAGTTCTCGCGGGCAACGACACCTCCGCGGCGTCAGACCAATACGAATTCGCCGCCACATTGTTGGCGCTGTTGTATCGCCGCCCGGTGTTCGGATCGTCGAGCGCGACTCCTGCGACCGACGAACCAGACGTTGTCACGAACACGCTCGCGTCGCGCGTGGCCGGCTTGCGCGACAGCGGCGTTCCGATCGGTGTGTGCGCCGCACTCGAACGCGCGCTCGCCGCTGATCCCGACGCGCGCTACGAGAGCGTGGCCGATTTCGGCACGGCGCTCGACGCCGAGGCGCACGGTGCTGCCCCCGGAGTCGCGCCGGCATCCTTCGGCGAGGCGGCGTCGAGTGAGGCGGTCACGACCGCTGCACCGGCATCGTTCTCGTTGCATCTGCCGGAGAAGGCAGGCGTTCCGTGGCCGGCGCCGAAGTTCACTCCGCCCGCCGAGCCACAACCCGAGCCACAACTTGAACCGCAGCCGCCACCCGCGCCGCAACTCGAACCGCAGCCGCAGCCGGAGCCCCAGCCCCAGCCCGAACCCCTGCCGCCGGCTGCCATCACGCACAACACGACCGAGTCGTTCGACGCCGGTCCGGTCCTGGCCGACCTCGTCACCGGTTCGGCCGGCCGCGCGGGTGGTACGACGACGAGTCGGTCGCGCCGTCGCGTCGTCGCGATCGGCGCGCTGGCGGGAGTTCTGCTCGCCGGGCTCGGCGGCCTCGCGTACGCGCTCACGAACGGCGGCGATCACCACTCGGTCTCGCCCGCCACCCACGTGTCACGAACGACGCCATCGACGGCTCGCGCGACGAACACAACGCCGCCCGTTCCGTCGACGCGCCACACACCGCCGTCGGTAACCGCGGTACCCGCGACCGCGGTGGTCACCACGACGCCGACGGTGCCACCGCCCCTTCCGCCGGCTCGGCCCTTTGTGACGCTCGCCGGTCCAGGTTTGATCGAAGACAACGTCGACGCCGTTTTCAGCCCGCACGGCACGAACGCGACCACCGGCCAGTGGTTCCTGCGCGGCGACCGGCCGATCCCGGTGAACAACCTGCACTGGCGGCCCGGCACGACGTTCGGCGTCCATCCTGGCTGCATCGATGTCGGTGGCACATTCACGCTCGGGCTCACCGTGTCGGGGCCGGGCGGTTCGTCGACGACCTCGATGGTGTTCCACGTTGTCGACACCAACGGATCGTGCGTCTGGCAACACTCCTAGACTTCACCGGCGGTGAAGCTCTAGGTGAAGGTCTATACGCGCAAGGGCGACGACGGCACCACCGGTTTGCTGTACGGCGGACGCGTCACGAAAGACGACGCCGGACCCGCGGCGTACGGCGCAGTCGACGAAGCGGTGAGTGCGCTCGGCCTCGCGCGCGCAACGACGGAACGCGGCGGCGAGTTGCACGATGTGTTGTTGCGGCTTCAGCGCGAACTGTTCGTGGTCGGCGCCGAGCTCGCGACCGCGCCGGAGAACCGGCCGAAACTCACGCCTGAGGTCACGCTCACGACCGCCGAAATGGTCGAAGCGCTCGAACCGGTGATCGACGACGTGACCACGCGGTTCGAACCGCCGCGGGAGTTCGTCGTGCCCGGCGAGAACAGCGTCGCGGCCGCGCTCGACCTTGCCCGCGCGGTCGTGCGGCGGGCAGAGCGCGAAGCGGTCGCCGCAACACGCGCCGGATGGCTGGAGCCACACAGCCACGCGGTGCCGTACCTCAACCGTCTCGCTGATCTTGTGTACACCCTTGCCCGCTGGCAGGAAGGGTCCTGGCGCCCGCTGCACGAGCGCGACCCCTGATAGCCAGCACAACAGCAGACCTGACCGCACCACACCGCGCCAACCCGCGAGGAGCACTCTTGGCCCCCACCTGCTCGTTGATTTCCACACCTGCAGACCGCGTCAGGGCGGACCTGCTCGCCGTCGCGGTGTTCGCCGACCGTGAACTCGGGCCCGGTGCCGAGGCCGTCGACGACGCGCTCGGAGGTGGTCTCGGCGAGTTCATGGATGAAGCCGATTTCTCGGGCAAGCGGGGCGAGACGTTGGCGGTGCCCACCAACGGTCAACTCGGCGCGAAGGCAGTGGTGCTGGTCGGCATGGGGAAGCGCGACGACCTCTCGCCCGACGCGATCCGGCGTGCCGGCGCCGCACTGGCACGCCGCGCGAAGAACGTGCGCAGCGTCGCCACCACGTTGCTCGACGCGGCGCCACCGTCGAGCGACCCCGCGCTGAACGCCCAGGCGCTCGCCGAGGGGGTGGCGCTCGGGAGCTACCAATTCCTGCGCTACAAGCGCGACGCCAAACCGTCGCGTCTCGAACGAGTGCTCGTGATCGGGCGCAACAACGCGAAGGTTCGTGCCGCGCTCGATCGTGCGTCGGCGATCGCGGCGGCGGTCTCCTGGGCACGCGATCTGGTGAACGAACCGGCCGGTGCCAAGGCTCCGGCTGATGTCGTCACCGCTGCACGCGCGCTCTTACGAGGCACGAATATCAAGGTGAAGGTTTACGCCGGCGAGGCGCTCGAGCGGGAGCGGTTCGGCGGGGTCGTGGGCGTCGGTCAGGGTTCCGAGCGCGCGCCGCGATTCTTGCGTCTCGCGTACGAACCGGCGGGTGCGAAGACCACGCTCGCCCTCGTCGGCAAGGGTGTGGTCTTCGACTCCGGTGGCCTGTCGCTCAAAACCGCCGGCGGCATGGAAACGATGAAGACCGATATGTCGGGCGGGGCGGCGGTGATCGCCGCGATGTCCGTACTCGCGCAATTGAACGTGAAGACGCGCGTGCTCGGCTACGTCCCACTCGTGGAGAACATGCCGAGTGGTACCGCGATCCGCCCGGGCGACGTGCTCACGATTCGCAACGGCAAGACCGTAGAGGTGCTCAACACCGACGCCGAAGGCCGGCTGATCCTCGCCGACGCGCTCTCGCTCGCAGTAGACGAGAAGGCGGACGCCATCGTCGACATCGCCACGCTCACCGGCGCGTGCATGGTCGCGCTGGGCGACAAGGTCGCCGGGCTCATGGGTAGCGACGACCCCTGGGTGGCGCAGGTGCGCGACGCCGCCGACCGCGCCGGTGAACCGGTGTGGCCGTTGCCGTTGCCCACCGACTATCGCAAGTTGCTCGACTCCGAAATCGCCGACCTGCGCAACATCAGTAGCGGCAGTTACGGCGGTGCACTGACCGCTGGGCTGTTCCTGAAGGAATTCGCGAGCGACGTCGCGTGGGCCCATCTCGACATTGCCGGCCCCGCGCGCGCGTCGTCAGACGACGGTTACAACACGAAGGGCGGCACCGGCTTCGGTGTGCGCACCCTCATCGAGCTCGCCACCACCTTCAGCAAGCCCTGACCCCACCACAGGTTGTTGCACTTATGCGCCCTGACGGTCGTACAAGTCGCACAACCCGGCGGTCGTTGGCGAGGCCCGTGCCGTGACCCCATGCCAGGTTGTTGCACTTATGCGCCCTGACGGTCGTACAAGTCGCACAACCCGGCGGTGTTAGTGGCTGGTGGTGGAGCCGTCTTTCAGGACCGCGTGCGGAAGGCAGAGGTCGTCGTACTCGGCGATGACGATCTTGGCGCCTTCGCCGCACGCCGGGCAGTTCGGGTCACGGCGGACTTTGAACGTGCGGAAGCTGGTCTCGAGCGCGTCGTACGCGAGCAGCCGGCCGATCAGTGGATCGCCGAGGTCGAGCACGATCTTGATCGCCTCGAGCGCCTGGATCGAACCGATGATGCCCGGCAGCACGCCGAGCACGCCGGCTTCTGCGCATGACGGCGCGAGTTCCGGCGGCGGAGGTTCGGGCAACAGGCAGCGGTAGCACGGACCGTCGTACGGCTTGAACACCGTGACCTGACCTTCGAACCGGAAGATCGAGCCGTGCACCACCGGGATGCGCTTCAAGAGTGACGCGTCGTTGAGCAGGTAGCGCGTCGGGAAGTTGTCGGTGCCGTCGACGATCACGTCGTAACCGTCGATGATGTCGAGCACGTTGTCGGCGCCGAAGCGAACGTCGTAAGTGACGATGTCGACGTCGGGGTTGAGGTCGGTGAGGGTCTTCTTCGCCGAGTCGACTTTGCGCTCGCCGATCCGGTCCATGTTGTGGAGGATCTGGCGCTGCAGGTTCGACGCGTCGACCACGTCCATGTCGACGATGCCGAGCGTCCCGACGCCCGCCGCCGCGAGGTACAAGGCGGCCGGCGACCCGAGGCCACCGGCGCCGAGGAGCAGCACCTTCGCCCCGAGCAGTTTCTGTTGACCCGCTTCACCAACCTCGGGCAACAGCAAGTGCCGGCCGTACCGGTTGCGCTGCTCCGGGCTGAGCACCGTGGGCGTGATCCACGCCCGGCCCTCGTTCTTCCAGCGGCCGAAGCCACCGGTCATCGAGACGACATCGGTGTAGCCGAGGTCTTCGAGCGTCTTCGCCGCGAACGCGGAGCGGGTGCCGCCCGCGCAGTAGACGACGACCGGCGCGGAATGGTCGGCGATCTTGTTCTCGACCTGACTTTCCAGGTGCCCTCGCGGGATGAACAGCGAGCCGGGAATCATGCCCTGCTCGTACTCGTCGAGTTCCCGCACGTCGAGGAACGTGGCCTTGCCCATCCGCGTTTCGGCCTCGGCGGGATCGATCTCGCGAATGTCGGCTTTGGTCTGCGCGAGGAGCTCACGAAAGCCCGGCATCGCACCATCTCCTGCTCATGTACGGGGTCAGAGAGGTTCCTGCACAGGAACCGTCAGGAGGTAAATCCTACCCGGGGAGTCGGAAATTCCCAACCGGACAATCCCGGCCCGGGAAGCGAATCAGGCGCGTAGGTCGACGTTCTGGCCGACGGAGCCGATGGGCGGGAGCTTCGGCATGGCCTCGAGGAGGTTGGTCGCCGAGTTCGTCTGTGCCTGCAGCGTCTTCGCGAGAACCGCCATCGACACCTCGACGGCCGTCTGTTGCGCCGCCAACGAGGTCGAGCCACCGCCAATGTCACCCACGTCCATGTAGTGGTTAACGACGCCCACGCGTCCTGCCTTGAGTGGGCGGCCGTAGTGCCGGCCGGTACACGAGCCCGTGCGCGGCGGCGATCGCGGCAGCGTCTCGTTCCAGGCGCCGCGCGAGGCTCGCAGATTCCTGGTCGCCGAGGCTCCGCAGGAACTGCGCGTATTCGCGATGCGTTCGCAGGCGGAGCGCATCACCGTCGACTCGGTCGTGGAGGGCGAGTGCGGCCTCGAACCATTCGCGGGCCGCGGTCTCGTCGCCGCGTGTCGCGGCGAGCATGCCAAGGACGACGTCCACGGGCCCCTCGCACGAGGTTCCCGACGCGGTCACCACCAGCCGGCCCGAATACGGCTCGATGAGTGGCTGAAGGACGGTGACGGCGTCCACGCGCTGCAGCATCGTCGCCGCGGTCGCGGCGCCAACGGCGGAGATCAGCCACGTCCAGCTGCGTGGCGCGTCCGGAACCCGTTCCACGACGAGGTCGAGCGCACGGTGCGCGTCGCCGTCGAACCCGCCCTGCGTCGCCGGGTCGCCGGCCTGCTCGGCGAGCAGAATGGCGGCGAGGACGCTCCAGGGGAGCATCGCCGGGTTTTGGTCGAGGGTCGCGGCGTCGAGCGCAGGCACGGTCAGCTGTCGCCCGGCCGCACGGTTGATCATCATCCGTTGGGCGTCGTAGCCAATCGCGAAGTTCGGTGCGTTCGGCGCGATTTCGATCACCTCGCGCGCCAGGCGCGACGCTTCTACGAGGTCGCCACGCATGAGCGCGCGCATGGCGTGCCATTGCGTCGCCTGCGCCACGCTCGCCGCATGGCCGACCCGCCGTCCCGCGCTCGCGAGCTCGGCCGACACCGCGTCGAAGGCGTCAACGCGGCCGAGTTCCAATAGCGGCACGGCCGCGAGCTCTACGCCGTCGAGTAGCCATTCGTCGTGGTCGTTGTGACCGCCGTGGGCCGCGAGTTCGCGTCCGAGCAGGAAGCGCTCGTCGATTTGGGGTGTCCCCCACAGCGCGATTGAGCGGGCCGCGAGCGCGGTGGCGAGGGCGCGCTCGTCGCCCGTGTCGCGCGCGAGTTCGAGTGCTCGCGCGCTCTCGTGGCGCGCTTCTCGATCGCGTCCCCGTACCGTCAGGTGCGTGGCGCACGCCGCGAGGAGCGTCGCGCGCATATCGGGGTCGACGACGTCTGTCAGTGCCTTCTGCCAGAGTTCGAGCGCGCGATCGTCGGCGTCCATGACCTTGGCCATGTAGCCGTACCCGACGGCGGCGCGTACGAGCCGTTCGTCGTCGCCGAGCGACGTCGCGAGCTCGGCTGCATGTAGGTACACCGGCAGTGCGCGTTGACGATCGAGCGATCGAAGTCGAGCGTCGCCCAACGCCAGCAAGAGGTCGCAGAATTGGGCGTCGTCTCGGTCCGATTGGGCTTCGAGCACGTCGACTGCTCGTTCGTACTGCGTCGCGGCGCGTTCCCACGCGAAAACGCGGGTTGCGTCGGCGGCGGCGCGTCGCGCATGTTCGACGGCGCGTGGTGCCATGCCCGGAAGCGTGTGAGCGGCCGAGCCGTGGTACGCCAACTTGTCGAGCACTTCGGGTGTTTCGATGCCGCACGCTTCGAGCGTTACGACGACTCGCCCGTGCAAGCGGGCGCGGGCAGTGTCTGACAACTCGTCGCTCAACACGGTGCGGAAAAGTGGGTGCGCGAAATGCCACCGGCCGTGCACGCCTTCCTCGGCAACCACACCGGCGCGCACGCCGGCGTCGACGAAAGCGAAGACGTCATCCTCGGTCGTACGCATCGCCTCGCTCACCAGGTGAACATCGAAGACGTTGCCGACGACGGCGCATACGGTCAATCCAGCACGGCTTTCGGGCGGTAGCTGCGCGAGGCGCGCCGACAGCACGTCGCGCACCCCCTCGGGCACGCCGATGTGTTCCGAGAGCCCAAGCTCGCCGCTCCACGTGTGGCCGTCGAGGTGATCGGGCGCGAGCTGCGCGATCAGCTCGGTGACGAAGAAGGGGTTGCCGGCAGTTTCTTTGTGAAGCGAACGCGCGAGCGCCGGATACGGCCGGCTGAGCTGGTCGGCGACGACCTGCTCGACGGTGGCGGAGTCGAGGCCCGTCAGCGCCAAGCGCGTGACCCGCATTTCGCGCGACAACTCGGCTGCGACCCGTTCGATGTGGGTCGGGCGTGCCGCATCATCGGGCCGATACGCGACAACCGCGATCACGCGTCGTTCGGCGTTCGCTCGCAAGACGTGCCGCAATACCTGCAAGGTCGCGCGGTCTACGTGGTGCGCATCGTCGAACAGCAACACGCACGTCGCGTCGCGTGCGCACCGGTCGACCGTGTCCGCGATCGCGTCGAATAACTCGGCGCGCGTGCCGTGGCCGGGCGGTTCGAGTTCGAGTTCCGGCAGGAGCGCGGCGAGCACGGCCGCGACGCGGGGTGAACGCGCGATGAACGTGTCGGCGGTGCTCGCGTTGATGTACTGGCGCAAGATCTGGACGAACGCGTGGTACGGATCGCCGATGGCATCGTCGGCGCGGGCAAACAACACGACGGCGCCGTCCGCATCGGCGCGTGTTGCGATCTCGGCGAGGAGGCGGGACTTGCCCATTCCCGCGCTGCCGGCGATGGTCACGAGCTGTGCCGCGCCGGCCGCCGCTCGTTCGAGCGCATCACCGAGGGCGCGGAGCTCATCGTCGCGGCCTCGCAGCACCGAGCGTTGCGCGTCCCGAGCGAGTGACCGGGGGAGCGGTGGACGTACCGGGCTGCGCCGAGCGTGCGGCGTCGCGAGGTGGAGCAGCGCGTCTCGCTCGGGCGGACTCAGCTTCAGCGCCTCGGCAAGCAGGGTGATCGTGTGCGGGCGTGCAGACGTGTGGACGCCCCGCTCGAGGTCGCTCACCGTGCGGCCGCTCACGCCGGCCTCGGAGGCCAGGGCTTCCTGCGACATGCGCGCGACCCCGCGCAATCGGCGCAGCTCGCTACTCAATGTCGCTTCTGGCCGCCGCATTCGACGAACCTCTCAGTCGGGCCCGCCGCCGGACATGTGGGTCGAGATGTGGGTCATCTTCGTAGCTGAGAGATGGGTTTTTCAACCAGGCTTGGATCCGCGGCAAGGGCGCGCACGCCGGCAGGCGTGTGGTGGGGCGCCTGATGCCGCAACCGGTGGGGGCGTACGGGTCGGGTGCGCGTCACCCGGCCTGTCGCGCCGGTTGTCAAGTGAGCTCGGCGAGGTCGGGCAGTACCACGCCGAGGCGTTCCCGCAGCACGACGTCGGCCACCGGGTCGAACGGCGTTTCCTGCTCGTTGATGATCACCAGGCGTGCCCCGGCGCGTAGCGCCAGCTGCGGCAGCCCCGCCGCCGGGTAGACGCCGAGTGAGGTGCCGAGCGCGAGGAACACGTCCGCCCGAGCCGCCGCCAGTTGTGCGCGCTGCAAGTCGGCCACCACGAGGTTCTCGCCGAAGGAGATCGTCGCCGACTTCAGGATCCCGCCGCATTCCCGGCACTCGGGATCGGCTTCGCCCGCGCGCACGCGCTCGAGCGTTTCCGCCATCGGCCCGCGCCAGTCGCACTGCATGCACTTCGCCTCGTGCACCGTGCCGTGGACCTCCACGAGCGCCTCCCGCCGTGTCCCCGCGGCCAGGTGCAGGCCGTCGACGTTCTGCGTCACGAGGAAGTGCAGCGCATCCTTGCGTTCGAGGTCGACCAGCGCCCGGTGTGCAGCGTTCGGTTCCGCGTGCCACATCTCGCTCGTGAGGCGGTTCTGCCACGCCCGGCGGCGCACGTTCGGGTCGGACATGTAGTACTCGATGTGCGCGGTCTTCTCGGCCTCCGGGTTCTTCGTCCACGTCCCTTGAGGCCCACGAAAATCGGGTATGCCTGATTCGGTCGAGATGCCGGCACCGGTGAGCGCCACGACGTTGGAGGCGTCGCGCAACCAGGACGCGATGACGTTCAGATCACTGAGGTCGGGAGTTGCCACCCGGTTCAAGTTACCGGCGCGTCCATAGACGGAGGAAGCGTGACGAACACCACGACGCAGGGCGTCAGCACCGACGAACTCGAAGCCATCGATCGCTACTGGCGAGCCGCGAACTATCTCGCGGTCGGCCAGATCTATCTGCTCGACAACCCGCTTCTCCGCACGCCGCTGCTGCCTGATCACATCAAGCCGCGGTTGCTGGGCCATTGGGGGACGACGCCGGGGCTCAACTTCCTGTACGCGCACCTGAACCGGATCATCCGTGCGCGCGACACGAGCATGTTGTTCGTGACCGGCCCAGGGCACGGCGGCCCCGCGAACCTCGCGAACACGTGGCTCGAAGGCAGCTACAGCGAGATCTACCGCGGTATCTCGCGTGACGAGTACGGCATGCACGCGTTGTTCCGCCAGTTCTCGTTCCCCGGCGGCGTACCGAGCCACGCCGCGCCGGAGACGCCGGGATCGATCAACGAGGGCGGTGAATTGGGATATTCGCTCGCCCACGCGTACGGCGCCGCGTTCGACAATCCCGACCTCGTCGTCGCGTGCGTGATCGGCGACGGCGAGGCCGAGACCGCGACGCTCGCCACGAGTTGGCACTCCAACAAGTTTCTCGACCCGGTGAACGACGGCGCGGTGCTGCCGATCCTGCACCTCAACGGCTACAAGATCGCCAATCCCACCGTGCTCGCGCGCATCCCGCACGAGGAGCTCGACCAACTCCTCTCCGGGTACGGCTATCGCGCGTGGTTCGTGGAAGGCGACGAACCGCGCGCGATGCACGAACAGACCGCCGTCGCGCTCGACGAGATCTTCGATGAGATCGAACGCATCCAAGACGCCGCTCGTCGCGGCGGCGTGACCGAACGGCCGCGCTGGCCCGCGCTTGTGTTCCGGTCGCCGAAGGGCTGGACCGGGCCCGCCGAAGTCGACGGGTTACCGGTGGAGGGCACGTGGCGCGCGCATCAGGTGCCGTTGTCCGGGGTGCGCACGAACCCGCAGCATCTCGCGCAGCTCGAGGCGTGGATGCAGAGCTATGAGCCCGAGAAGCTGTTCGACGCCGACGGGCGGCCGCTGCCTGAGATCGTCGCGACCACCCCGAGCGGCGACCGGCGCATGGGTGCGACGCCGTATGCGAACGGCGGTCGGCTGCTGGTGCCGCTCCGCATCCCCGACTTCCGCAACTACGGCGTTGCCGTGACCTCGCCCGGTTCGTCCATCAGCGCGGCCACCCAGGTGGCCGGCGAGTTTCTGCGTGACGTGATGGGGGCGAACCTCGCGCAGCAGAACTTCCGCATGTTCGGACCCGACGAGACGGCGTCCAATCGCCTCGACGCGGTCTACGAGGTGACGTCGAAGGTCTGGGAGGCGGACATCCTCCCGGTCGACGAACACCTCGCGCGCCACGGGCGCGTGATGGAAGTACTCAGCGAAAATCTCTGCCAGGGTTGGCTCGAGGGTTATTTGCTCACCGGTCGTCACGGTGTGTTCTCGTGTTACGAAGCGTTCATCCACATCGTCGACGCCATGTTCAACCAGCACGCGAAGTGGCTGAAGGTGTCTCGACAGCTGCCGTGGCGCTTGCCGATCGGCTCGCTCAACTATTTGTTGAGCTCACACGTGTGGCGCCAAGACCACAACGGGTTCTCGCACCAGGACCCCGGGTTCATCGACCACGTCGTCAACAAGAAGGCGGACGTAATCCGCGTGTACCTGCCGCCGGATGCGAACACGTTGTTGTCGACGATGGACCATTGCCTGCGGAGCCGCAACTACGTGAACGTCGTCGTGGCGGGGAAACACCCACAACCCAACTGGCTGAATGTCGAAGACGCCGCGCTTCACTGCGTGCGTGGTATCGGCGTATGGGAATGGGCCGGCCACGGTGACGACGGCGACCCCGACGTCGTGCTCGCGTGCGCGGGCGACGTTCCGACGATTGAGACGCTCGCGGCGGCCGACCTGTTGCGCCGATACCTGCCCGACGTACGCGTGCGGGTCGTGAACGTGGTGGACCTCATGCGGCTGCAACCCGAGGTCGAGCATCCACACGGGCTTTCCGATCGCGACTTCGACACGCTGTTCACCACGGATAAGCCGGTGATCATGGCGTACCACGGCTATCCGACGTTGATTCACCGGCTTACGTACCGCCGCAAGAACCACGACAACATGCATGTGCGCGGCTACAAGGAGGAAGGCACCACCACGACGCCGTTCGACATGGTGATGATGAACGACATGGACCGGTACCACCTCGCCATCGATGTGATCGATCGGGTGCCTGCGCTCGGCACGCGCGCCGTGATAGTGCGCCAGAAGCTTCTCGACCTGCGCACACAGGCGCGCGACTACACGAGGACGCACGGCGACGATCATCCCGACATCGCGGCCTGGCGCTGGCCGAGCTGACGCGCCGATGCGCGTCCTGGTGGTGAACGCGGGCTCCAGCAGCATCAAGCTGTCGGTGCTCGGCGACGGCGATGTGGTCGACGCCGCAACCGATATCCAGGATTGGGACGGCGATCCTTCGGACGCGCGCGTTACAGCCTTCCTGAGCGATGCGGGCCGCGTCGACGCGGTCGGTCATCGCGTCGTGCACGGAGGAACTCGTTTTCGCGGACCGGCGGTGATCGACGACGACGTGGAGCGCGCGATTCGGGATCTCGTGCAGCTCGCGCCACTGCACCAACCGCGCGCGCTCTGGGGGATCGACGCGGTGCGGCGCCGACTCCCGGACATCGTGGCGGTTGCCTGCTTCGACACCGCGTTCCACGCCACGATGCCGCCGGCGGCGCGTACCTACGCCTTGCCGCGTGAATGGCGCGAGCGTTGGCCGTTGCAGCGATTCGGATTCCACGGCTTGTCGCACGCGTACGCGGCTCGGCGGGCGGCCGAACTGGGCGCCGGCCGTCGGGTCGTGACCTGCCATCTCGGCGCGGGCGCATCGTTGTGCGCATTGCTCGACGGCGCTTCCGTCGATACCACGATGGGCTTCACCCCACTCGAGGGGCTGGTGATGGCAACGCGTTCGGGCAGCATCGACCCCGGCATCGTCACGTGGCTGATACGCGACGCCGGTGTCTCCATCTCGGAGGTCGACGACGCGCTGACGCATCGATCCGGGTTGATGGGGTTGGCCGGGACGGCCGATATGCGTGAGGTTCTTGCCCTACGCGGGCGCGGCGATGCCGGCGCGACGCTCGCGTTCGATGTGTACATCCACCGGCTGGCGAAGGAGATCGCCGCGATGGCCGGCTCCCTCGGCGGCGTCGACGCGCTCATTTTCACCGGCGGTGTGGGCGAGAACTCCGCGGCGGTGCGCGACGCGGCGTGCGATCAGGTCGCGTTCCTCGGTGTGCCTTCCGCACGCACGTTTGTCGTCGCCGCGCGCGAAGACATCGAGATCGTCCGCCAAGTTCGCGACCTCATCTAGCTCGCGGCGTCGGCTGCGAGCGCGGCCAAGGCGTCGCGGTGGCGACGGTGTGCCCACACCGCCGCGTCACGACACAACGGTGCCGGAAAACCGGCGGTGTGGAGCGCGCGCTCGACCGCGTCCAGGTCGTCGCCGAGTTCGTACAGCGTGAACGCGACGCGCCGGGCTCGCCGCCGTGCGAGATCGAGTGCGGACGTGTCGAGCGACTGGTTCACCCATTCTTCATGGCGCGCCTGCAATGCCACGGGGAGGCGGCGCACGTGGCGGCGATTAACCGGCGGGAGGTAGCGGCGCACGGCCAACTTCGTCTCGGCGGCGCGGCACGCGAGGTCGAACTGCACCAGGCGGCCGAGACTTCGCATCAGCGGCGCGTTCTCACCCGTACCGGTCCCGAGGCCGAGCGCGGCCGCCGTGTCGGAAACCACGAGTTCACACCCGTCCGGCGATCGGTCAAAACGGTCGGCGAGGTGACGCAGGAGCAGCAACGACGTCGGACCGAGCGTCGGTAACCAGAACGTTTCGGCGTACCAGGAGCGGGGGTCGTGGCCGAGAGTGTCGACGACGGGATCCGCCCAAGCAGTGACAACGATCTCGATGGGCATGGCGCGCGTTCCTTCCGTGGAGAGCGTGAGAACACGTCAAGGTGTATCAGAATGTGTCGAACGACGCAAGACGGACGCCGTTCGCTCGACGCGAGGTGTCTGGGCTCGCGAATGCGATTGGACGCGGCGGCGCCCCGACATCTGGTCAAGTCAATGCTTTGATGTTGCATTGTCCTGGGTAATTCCAATTTGGGGCGTCACCGAAATTGTGATGGTGATTCTTTTCTAATGCTCCGATAGCGTCAAAGTGCTCGCTGACAGCCAATGGAGGATCTATGCCCCCCGCTCGAAAGCGCACTGCCAAGAAAACTGCGACGAAGAAGGCCGCAGCGAAAAAGACAACCGCGAGGAAACGTCCCGGACCTCGCTCGATGAGCGCTGCCCACAAGTCGGCGCTCGCGCAAGGTCGTGAACAATCTCTCATCGTCGATCGCTACCTGCGTGCGGTCGCGCAACCGAAGCGACGCGGTCGCAAGGTCACAAAAGAGGCCTTGACGGCGCGGTTGGCGGTCGCCGAGAAGCGTGGTCGTGACGCAATCGGGCTCGATCGTGTCGTGGCACTACAAGAAGTGCGAGACCTCCGCGCCCGCTTGGCCGCGACCGA
>JAODBJ010000226.1 GCA_025463905.1 Actinomycetes bacterium | reverse complement strand
TTGCCCACCCTTCCCACCCTTCCGCCCACGACGCTGCCGTTCGAGACCACGACGACCGCACCGCCGGACACCACTACCACCGCGCCGCCCGACACGACGACGGTGCCTCCTACGACGAACACGACCGCACCGACCACCACCACCGCGCCGCCCACGTCCACAACGCCGCCGCCGACAACGCCGGGGACCACCAGTGGTGGCGGCACCCCGGGTCCGACCGCCGGCCCACCGGCCCCTTCGGGCGGAGGAGGCGGCGGAGGCGGCGGTAGCGCGACGGTGTCGAGCGCCGGCGGCGTCTTCGGCAAGATCGCGACATTCCTCGCGCCGTCGCGAGCGCGTGCGAAACGCGCCGTGCTGGGTGCCGGTGCGGCGAAGCTGACGACACCGGCCGCAAAGAAGAACACGCGCGCGCACATCAAGAAGCCGGCAGCCAGGACCACGAGTGGTACCCGCACGGCGAACGCGGCGGAGAACGTCCAACTCGCCGACACGACGCGCGCCGACACGCACGACGGTGGCATGCCGAAATCGTTGCGCCTCGTGCTGATCGTGTTCGCAGCGCTGGCCCTGATCGGCGTGCTTCTCACGCCGCGTCCGCCGGCGCTGTTCGCGCGCCGCTCCGGCGAAGACAAAGGCATCCCGCGCCGGCGCCGTCGCCGCCCCGTGGTCACCGCGCCCGCTTCTCGCCGGAACTGAGCAACCCAACACCGAATACCGTCATGCACCATGACGGTGGTGCGGGCGACTGCGCCGGTACGCGTGTGCGACGCGGGCGGCTGGACCGACACGTGGTTCGCCGGCGGCGGTGTCGTGTGCAGCCTCGCGGTCGCGCCGGGTGCCCAGGTGACGATGGAGATCGACGATGCTCCCGGCCCCGTAACGCTCGACATCGCCGCGACGGGTGAGCGGTACGTGGTGGCACCAGGTGAACCGACACCCGCGCGCCATCCGTTACTCGAAGCTGCGCTCCGTACGTGCCCGCCGCCGCCGGGGCGACGCACGCGCATGCGCATCGAGGCGGCCGTCCCACCGGGTTGCGGCACCGGTACATCGGCGGCCGTCGTGGTCGCGCTCGTCGCCGCGCTACGCGCCGCTGCCGGCAACCCCACCGAGCCCGGCGCCCTGGCCCGGATCGCGCACACGGTCGAAACCGGCCTCGGGCTGCAAAGCGGCGTGCAAGATCAACACGCCGCCGCCTTCGGGGGCTGCAACCTCATCCACGTGCGCGAGTACCCGGACGCGTCCGTGGAACCGATCGACGTTGCCGAGGACCTCGTCAAGGCCCTCGACGAACGTCTCGTGACGGTCTACCTCGGCCGTCCACACCGATCGTCGCAACTCCACGAGCGCGTGATCACGATGATGGAACAACACCGACACGCGGGTGACGTGCTCGCGCCGATGCGCGCCGCGGCTACTGCGGCGGCCGCCGCGTTGCGTGCGTCCGACCTCGAGGCCTACGGCGACGCGCTTCGCGACAACACCGATGCCCAAGCCGGCCTCCATCCCGTCCTCGTGAGCGACGATGCGCACGCGTTGATCAACCTTGCGCGCGACCACGGCGCGGCGGGCTGGAAAGTGAACGGTGCCGGTGGCGAAGGTGGGAGCGTGACCATCGTCGCCGCGGCCGACGCGCCTCGTCGCGACGCAATGCTCCTCGCTATCGACGCCGTGCCGGCATGGCAACGCCTCGCGCTCCACTACTCACGCGAAGGCGCGGTGGTTCACGCTGCGTCGTGATGCGCCGACCACGCCGCATACAACGACGCGTAGCGACCTTCGCGATGCACCAGTTCTTCGTGCGTGCCGAGTTCGACGATCCGCCCACCGTCTACGACCGCGATCCGATCGGCGCGTGCGGCGGTTGACAGGCGGTGCGCGACGACGATCACCGTGCGGCCTTCCATCAACCGCTCGAGCGCCTGTTCGACTTGGTGTTCGGTGCCGGGGTCGAGGTTCGACGTCGCCTCGTCGAGTACCAGGATCGTGGGGTCGGCCAGCGCCGCGCGCGAGAGCGACACCAGCTGGCGTTCACCGGCCGACAGGCGGGACCCGCGTTCGCGCACTTCCGTGTCGAGCCCATCGACGAGCGCGTCGAAACGTTCTCCTAACCCCAACGCGTCGACGGCGGCTCGGATCTCGTCGTCGGTGGCATCGACCCTGCCAACCCGCACGTTGTCGCGCACCGTGCCCGCGAAGAGGAACCCCTCCTGCGGCACGACGACGATCCGCTCACGCAACGACGCGAGCGTCGCGTCGCGCAGGTCGACGTCACCCATCTCGACCCGGCCTTCGCGCGGGTCGTAGAAGCGGGCCAGCAGCTTCGCCACCGTCGACTTGCCGGCGCCGGTCGGCCCAACGAGCGCGATCCGCTCCCCCGGCCTGATCTCCAGCGACACATCGTGGAGCACCGGCTCGCTGCCGTACGCGAACGTCACGTGGTCGAGGGCGAGGACGCCGGAGGCCGGAAGATCGACCGCGCCGGGGCGTTCCACGATGCTCGGCGGCGTGTCGAGGACGCTCAGAATCTTGCTCAACGCCGCGCCCGCCGATTGCACGGTGTTGTAGAGCTGGCTCAACTGGTTCACGGGCTCGAACAGGTTGTTGAGATACAACACGAACGCAGCGACCGTACCGACGGTGACCACGCCGCGACCAGCGAGCCAACCGCCGTAACCGATGATCATCGCGGTACCGGCGACACCCGCGAACTCGATGACGGGGAAGTACTTCGCCGAGATGCGCACCGTTTCCATGTATGCCTCGTACTGGGCTTCGTTCGTGCCCGAGAACCGCCGCGTGAACCCGCGCTCGCGACCGAAGGCCTGCACGACCCGCACACCTTCCAAGCTCTCCTGCAATGTGCTGAGGTTCGCCGCGATGCGGTCGCGCACTTCGAGATAGGCCTTGTTCGACACGCGCCGGAACCAACGGCTCGCGAAGAACACCGGCGGCACGATCACGAGCACGCCCGCCGCCAGCTCCCACGACATGGTGACGATCACCACCACCGCGCCCATGAACAGCAGCACGTTCTGCACGAAAAGCACGAGTCCCTGCGAGATGAGTTCCTGCAGCGAATCGATGTCGGAGGTCATGCGCGAGATCACGCGACCGGTCTGCTCGCGCTCGAAGTAGTCGACCCCGAGACTCATCAAGTGGCGGAACAACCGGTAGCGGAGGTCGCGCAGGAACGACTCCCCAACCCGTGCGATCAGCAGGATCACGGCCCGGCCGAGGAAGACACCGCAGATCGCGACGCCGACGTACAACGCGACCGAAAGGTTGAGCGCACCCACATCGTGGACGCGCAAGCCCTGGTCGATGCCGTGCCGCACGAGCGCCGGCCCGGCCAGCAACGCCGCGACTTGCAAGATCAGGAGCACCGTCGCGACCGCGATGCGCGCCCGGTAGGGACGCAACATGCGCGCGAGGCGGCGTACGACCTGGTGTGCCTGGTCGCGCGAGAGCGTCTCCTCCGGGACGTTTTCCGCCCACCGCCCGCCCCTCACGGCGCGCCCCGCAACGGCGTCGGTGCATCGTCGAACGCCGCGTCACCGGCCTCGGCGCGCGCGAGCACTTCGCGGTACCGCTCGTTGGTCGCGAGCAACTCGTCGTGCGTCCCACTCGCAACCGCACGACCGTTGTCGATCAACACGACGCGGTCCGCCAGCGCGATCGTGGCGGGGCGGTGAGCAATGATGATCGTCGTTCGCCCCTCCATCACCTCGCGTAGCGCGCCCCGGATCTCGTGTTCCTTGGTCGGGTCGACCGACGACGTCGCGTCGTCGAGGATCAACACTCGAGGTTGCGCAATCACCGCGCGGGCGATCGCGACGCGTTGACGTTGGCCGCCCGAAAGCGAATAGCCATGCTCGCCCACGACCGTGTCGTAGCCGTCGGGAAGCTCTTGCAAGAACTCGTCGGCGCCGGCGAGGCGCGCCGCGCGCACGACCGCCTCCATCGGAGCGTCGGGATCGGCGAAGGCGATGTTGTTGCGGACGGTGTCGGAGAACAGGAACGTGTCTTCGAACACCGTTCCCACCGCGCGTCGGACGTCGGCGACGCGAGCGTCGCGCACGTCGGTGCCGTCGATGCGCACATGACCGGCGTCGACGTCGTAGAAGCGAGGGATGAGTCGCGCGACGGTGCTTTTGCCCGATGCCGTCGCGCCCACGATGGCGACGGCTTCGCCGCCGTGCACCACCAGGTCGAAGTCGTTGAGCACCGGGCGGCCCTCGCCGTAGCCGAACTGCACTCCCTCGAAACGAACCTCGCCGGGTCCGTCGGTGAGCGGGCGCGCGCCGGGACGATCGATGATCTGCGGGTCGGTGGCCAGCACTTCGTGGATCCGGCCGGCGGCAGCGGCCGACCGAGGCAACTGGCCGAGCAGCATCCCGAGCATGCGCAGTGGCCAGATCAACATCAACACGTAGAAGTTGGCCGCCACGATGTCGCCGATCGTGAGCTGCCCCCGCAGCACCTGGTGGCCGCCGTACCAAAGGATCCCGACGAGACCCAGCGTCGGCAGCAAGTCGATCAGCGGCAAGAACGCAGCGCGCAACCGCGCGCTCGCGATCGATCGGTCGTACACCGAGTCGGCTTCGCCCGCGAGACGCCCGGTCTGCATGCCTTCGGCACCGAAGCCCTTCACGACTCGGATGCCGGTGACGCTCTCTTCGACGACGCTCGAGAGGTCGGCGAGTTCTTCCTGCAACTCCAATGACACGGGGTACATGCGGCGGGTGAAGCGCGCGGCGGCGACATTGAGGAACGGCAGCGCGGCAAGGCCGAAGAACGCGAGGCCCGGGCTACGCGACACGAGGATCGCGATGACCGCGAGCATCGACAACGTGCTCGCGATCGTCAGCGGTATCAACAACACCACTTGCTGCACTTGTTGGATGTCGGTGTTGGCGCGTGCCATCAACTGACCGGTTTGCGCTTCGTCGTGGAACGCGAAGTGCAACTGCTGGAGGTGCGCGGCGAGGCGCATGCGCAGGTCGGCTTCGACCCGCAGCGCGAGCCGGAAGGCGGCGTAACGGCGGAGGCCCGTGGCCGCGGCCTGCACGACCCCGACCGCGAGAATCAACACGGTCCAGCGGAGCGCGTTCGAACTCTTGCCGGGAACGATCCCGTCGTCGATTGCGAAACCGGTGAGCGACGGGATCGACACGCGAGCGGCGGTCCACAGAAGGCCGGCCAGGATTCCCCACACGACCCACTTGCGATGCGGCCGCACGGTTGCTGCCATCAGTCGCCAGCCGGCACGGGTCTGCTCGCGCTCGTGCGGAGTACGAGCCCGCCGACGTAGCCGTGGTTGTGGATCCAAATCGCTCCCCCGAGGTGCGATCGAGGCTACCTAATGCCTCGCGGAGCCCTCCTCAGGATTCTCGGGGTGCGAATTGCTCCTCGACGAACTCCGCGAGCGCGGCGGCTCCCGGCGCGCCGGTCACGTCACCGTGGAAGATCGCGACGCGTCCCGACAGCTTGTTGGCCAGCGCACCCAACGCTTCGCCGTCGGTGCCGCACAACACGATCACCTTCGCGACGCCGTCGAGTGCGAACGCCGTGGCCGCGCCCGCGGGCGTGTCGGCCCCCGTCACCACTACGGGAGCGTCGATCGCCGTCACCGCACCGAGACTATTGACTATCGACTATTGCGGGGCGTCGACTTCGAGACGGTGGCGAGCCTCGGCTTCGATGAGCGTGTCGACGATCTCGTCGCCGATCAGCTCCTCGTGCTCGAGCAGTTGGTCGCGCAGCGCGATCACCAGGTGCCGGTTGTTGTCGAGCATCTGACGCACGTCGGCCTTGGCGGAGTCGAGGATGCGCTCGACCGAACGACGGCTTTCTTCGTCGCCGAGCACTTTGCCAACGATGCCCTGCGAGATCGGACCGACCTCGACCGCCTCGAAGGACACGAGCGAGCCGGCCATACCGAACGAGCCGACCATCTGGGCCACGATCCGGGTCGCTGTCGCGAGGTCGCTCGACGGGCCCGTGCCCGACTCACCGAAGAACAGCTCTTCCGCGGTCATGCCACCGAACGCGATCTGCACCGACGCGACGAGTTCCGACCGGGTGCGCGTGTAACGCTCTTCGGTTTCGCTGTGCGCGAGCAGACCGAGCGAATCGGCGCGCTTGATGATCGACAGCACTTCGAGCTTGCGGTTTTGTCCCGCGAGATACGCGATCACCGCGTGCCCGGCTTCGTGGGTTGCGATCGTCCGGCGCTCTTCGTCCGTGTACTCGACCGGCTGCTTGAGCCCGACTTCCTCCGTGAGCTTCGCCTGGTGGATGTGCCGCCACTCCATCGCTTCGCGACCGTCGCGCAACGCCCACACCAGCGCTTCGTCGAGCAGGTGCTCGATCATCACCGGCGTGTAGCCGAACGTGACCGCGGCAAGTTGGTCGCGCCGTTCGTCTTTGTCGAGCTCCGGCACGTGCGCTTTGCGGTCGAGGTAGTAGTCGACGATCTCGCGCCGGCCCGAACGGCTCGGCAAGCCGAAGTGGATCGAACGGTCGAACCGACCGGGGCGCAACAGCGCGGGGTCGAGGTCGGCCGCACGGTTCGTGGCGCCGATCACGAGCACGTTCGACGGTTCGGGCGCACGCTTTTTGATCCGTTTCCCTGCTGGCAGCCACCGGTTGACGCGATCGATCAGGTTGCCCCGCAATTTGTCGGCCGCCGTCGGCTGGTCGAACGACTGCAGTTGGATCAGGAGTTCGTTGACAACGCCCGAGATGCCTTCGCTCGTCGCGCGATTGACGGAGCGTTGCAACGAGTCGGGCGCTTCCGACATCCGCATGCCCGAGCGCGCGCCGGCGATGGCGTCGATCTCCTCGATGAAACCGATCGCACCACCTTCTTCACGCGCGGCCTTGCGCAGCGCCTTGAAGTAGCTGCGGATCTTGCGGCCGGTCTGGCCGTAGTACATCGACTGGAACGCGGTGGACGACACGAACAAGTACGGGACGCCCGCTTCGTGCGCCATCGCCTTCGCCATGTGCGTCTTGCCGGTACCAGGCGGCCCCTCGAACAGGATCGCCTTGCGCGGGTTCCCTCCCATGCGGTCGCGGAACGTCTTGTAGGCGAGGAACAAGTTGAGCGTCTTCACCACTTCGTCGCGCACGACGCCGAGACCGACGACGTCTTCGAGACCGACGTTGATCTCACTCGGCGCGTACCGCACGTGCGGTGACTTGCCCGCCATCGCGAGCGGCACCAGGAGCGCGACACCGAGGATCACCACGAGGAAGAACGCGGGGATCATCTGCGCTTCGGCCGGCGAGAGGCGCGGCATCCCCGGGAACGGCGAGATGCCGTGAAGGATCCGCCACCACATCCACGCGCCGACGACGGCGAGGAACACAACGAGCTTGAACAGCCGGCGTTGGCGGCTGCGCTCTCGGAAGCGGGCAACGTCGATCGTGGAACCGCTCAGGACGAAGTTCTCGTTGATCTGGAGCAGTGCGTCCGGGCCGGTGTCGAGCGCGTAAGGCTCCACAAGCACCCCCTCCTTGCGTGGCTGGCTGATCACGAAGCGTAGTCCTGTAACGATTCATGCGAAACCCTGCCATTCAGCTCAGGTGGCTCACGTCACACGCCATCCGTCACACCTACGCGTCGGCGTCGGGAGCGGCGCCGGGCCAGAATCGGCGGCGTGGCGCGCACCCCCGAACCCGCTGACCCCCGCGCCCTGCGCTTCGAGCAGGCGGTCGTGGCGGTCGTATTGCTCAGCGGCTTCGTGTTCCGGATCGTGTGGGTGGTGCCCGGCGTGGGGGTGTTGCTGCTCGTGGCCGTCGTCACCGGTGAGCGCGCCAACGCGTTTGCCCGCGTCTACGACGCCCTGTTCGGCGACCGGCTCGATCCGCGCGCCGGTACGGAGTCGCCCGACGGCACCCGGGTCACCCGGTCCGTCGAAGTGGCGTTGCTCGCCGTCGGGTCGCTGTGGGTCTTCCTCGGCGTCAGCGGGCTCGCGTGGGTGTTCGCGCTCCCGGTCGCGGCGATTACGGCGATCGCCGCGACGACCGGCATCAATCTCGTCTCGCTCTTGCGTGACCGCCGAGCGCGCTGATCGTCACCGCGGCCAGCGCAACGACACCGAGCGCCACGCCGAGCGCGGCGGCGCCACCGCCGCGAGCACCGTGCGGGTCGCCGGTTGCGAGTACTGCCAACGCCGCGAGCACACCGTTGCGCACCACACCCGCCGCGCCTGCCGCCTGATCACCGGCGGCGCCGAAGCAGGGACACGGCGCGCCACGCGCGGTTGCGCGTAAGAGGAACACCGTGAACACGACGAGCAACACCACGGCCACCAATCCCGGCACCGGCGACGACCACCACGCCACCAGCAACACCGCGACCGCGAGTTCCGCGCCGGGGAGCACGATCGCGACGCTCGGCGCCAACCGTTGAGAGATGCCGAACGCACGCAGGTCCGACGGCAGCGCGTTCCATGATCGGATCTTTGCGGCCGCCGACCACAACAGGATCAGCGCGAGCACCACACGAGCAGCGGCCGCGAGGTCCGGGCCGACCGGCCCCATGTGCGTGTCAGCTCTCGAAGTGGCCGTAGCCGCCGCGGTAGAAGAGCAACGGCTTACCTTCGCTCGCATAGCCGAGCTCGAGAACACGGCCCACCACGATGATGTGGTCGCCCGCGTCGTACTCGGCTTCGGTCGCACAATCGACGAACGCGAGCGCGCCGTGGATCACCGGCGAGCCGCTGCGGTACTCCGACCACGAGAGATGCTTGAACCGGTCGGCGCCCTTCGTCGCGAACAGGCGACAGATCTCCTCGTCGTCTTCGCCGAGAACGTTCGCCGCGAACGCCTTCGCCGGCTGCATGCGCGGCCAGGTGCTCGATGCCTTCGCCGCGCAGAACAACACGAGCGGCGGGTCGAGCGACACGGACGTGAACGAGTTGCACGCCATTCCGACGGGTTCGTCGCCGTCCATTGCGGTCACGATCGTGACGCCGGTCGCGAAGTGACCGAGCACGGTGCGGTAGGTGGCGATATCGGGCTCGAGCGCCCGGACACGATCTCGGCTCACGAACGCGGCGCGTGCGGATCGAGTGTCACGCACATCCCCTCGTAGGCCGCGACGACTTCGGGTCCGCCGATGCGCGCCGAGAAGTCGTTCGCTTCGCGCTTGATCACATCGATCGCGTCGTCGCCGTGACCGGGATCGTGATGGAACAGCGCCAGCCGGCGTGCTCCCGATTCACGCGCGACGTGCACCGCGTAGTCGGCGGTGCAATGACCCCAGTGGCGCTTCGGGCCCCACTCGCTCGCCGTGTGTTGCGCGTCATGCACAAGCAGATCGACGCCGTCGCACAGCTCGAGCACTTCGTGGGGCACGTAGTCGTCGGGGTCTTCGGGACAGCATCCAGGACCGTGGTCGGGGATGTACGCCACCGACGCGCCGTTCCAGTCGATCCGGAAACCGAGCGTGGGTCCGACATGGCGCACCCAACGGGACCGCACCTTCGCCTGACCGAGCGGGAAGTCGTCGTCGCCGGTGTCGTGGAAGCGGACGTCGCCCGCGAGGTCTTCCGGCCGGATCGGGAAGAACGGCGGCCGCATCAACTCCGTGAAGACGTCGGAGAGACCGGCCTCCTGGCGCGGCCCGAACACGTCGAGCGACGCGCCCTCGCAATGCAGCGGGGTGAAGAACGGCAGCCCCTGCACGTGGTCCCAATGCAGATGCGTGAGCAGGACCGAACCGTGGAACGCGTCCGAAGCGGCGTTCATGCTCTCGCCGTAGGGGCGCAGGCCGGTGCCGAGGTCGAGGATGACGGGCGACTGACCCTCGGCTTCGAGCGTGACGCAGGACGAGTGGCCGCCGTAACGCTGATAGCGCGAACCCTCGCACGGGGTTGAACCCCGGACGCCCCAGAAGCCAACGGAGAATCCCCCCGACATGGCTGGTGACAATACCCACGCTGACGCAGGCGTCAACCTCGGCGACCTGTGATAGCCGTCACGCGCGCAAGAACCGCGCGAACCGGTACACGCCGTCTAGGCCGGGGCTACGGGCCGTCTAGCTTGGCGCCGGTCCGGTGGAACGCGCGTCTTCGACCGCGACGAGCGCGTCGCGCAACTGTTGGATCCAGTCGCCCTGGTGGTCGCGTACGAGGCGTACGCACCATGCGAGCGCTTCGGACCGGCTACGGGCAACACCGGCGCCGACCAACGTGTCGAGCACTTGGCGTTCCGGCATCCGCAGACGCGTCATCACGGGTATGGAGAGCGTCGTGAACAACTCCCGTTCGTCGCCACAAAATGCGCCCCACGCGACCTTGCGTCCGGTGCGGCGCTCCGCTTCGTCGGCGATGCGGATGCGCTGGTCACGTGTCTCTTCACGGAAGCGCAGGATGCGGGCGCGCCGGGCCGCGGCTTTGGCGGCTTCGTCGGCGTCGCTCGGGTACTCGGGCTCGCCCAGCGCCCCGACCACCAAGATCTCCTCGCGGTCGATCGACACCTCGGGCGCGGTGGAGAACCAGCCGTCGGGGAGACGACCCACGAACCATGCCTGGACCTTGCGTTCGCTTTCACTCATAGCGTGATTACACCATTACAGCGCCCGCTCGTCAAGGGCCCCACGGTCGCGGGCGGCGAACACGATCGCCCACAGCTCGCTTTGGAGCTCACGAGCCTCGAGGTAGGGCGCGACTTCGGCGTCCGACGGCCGGTGGCCGTACGCAGTCAGAACGTCGGGCCCGGAACGGCGGGCGCAGGCGAGGTCCCAAGCGACACTGCCGCGGCACGCGTCCTCGAAGTCGGTCCACACGAGGCCGGCCGCGGTCGTGAGCACGTTGCGGCGATGGGAATCGCCGTGCAACGCCTGCTCGGATGGTTCCGACGCCCCGTCGAGCGGCAGTGCGACGGCGCATCTCGCCCGGCGCTCCTCGAAGCGAGCGATCTCGCTCCGGTTCAGCACACCCCGAGCCCCGAGCGCGTCGAGCAGCCCGGGAAGTTCGCCGAGCGCGGGGCCGAGGTACGGCAGCGGCATGTCGGCATGGAGGTCGTAGCCGGCGAGTACCTCGTGGAGCGCGGCGAGCGACGCGCCCAACTCGCTCGGGTCCGCCTCGCGCCCGCGATCGTGCTCGACGTAGCGCCAGAAGGTGAGGACACGACCATCGTGGAGATGCGGCCCCGCCGGCAGTTCGTCGCTTGGCGGCACGACCGACGCGCCGTTGCGATGTGCATAGCTCGCAACAGCAACGTCGCGCGCCAGGTAGTCCTCGGGTCGAGGCCGAACCACCGCGGTTGTCGCTGCGACGCGCCCAACCACCGGCGACGGAACGAGATGCACGATGACGTTCGCGCCGTTCTTCAACACCTCCGGCTCGTCGCACTCGACGCCGTGCGCGGCCGCCACCGCGAGTGCCGCCGCAACCGCCTGCGGTACCGAGAGCACGTTCGTCATTCAGCCATGGTGCCGCCGGCGCGCGCGATCGCGTCGCGCAATTTCGCCGCCGTCTCCGCCATCTCCGCGTCGCTCTCGTAACGCGTGCGCGGCCAGTAGAACCCGCGCAGCCCGTCTTTGCGCCGGCGCGGCACCACATGCACGTGAAGATGCGGCACCGCCTGGCTCACCACGTTGTTCATCGTGACCCACGAACCGTCCGCTCCGAGCCCATCGACCACTGCAGTCGCAACCCGCTGCGCGGCGCCGAACACCGGGACCATCAACCGCGTAGGAAGGTCCGACAACGTCACGATGTGCTCGCGCGGCACCACCAGCGTGTGCCCTTTGAACACCGGTCGGTGATCGAGGAACGCCACCATCTCGGGCTCCTCGATCACCAACTGCGCCGGCTCAGTGCCGGCCACGATCGCGCAGAACAAGCAACCGTCGCGCGCGGCCACGGCTTAGCGAACGGTCACGGCGCGACGGGTTCGCGGTTCGCCATGCGATACAGGTACGCGCCGCCGATGTACCCCATCGGCAGCGTTGCGAGCAGACCAACGAAGCACAAGACCACGCCGGCGACACCGGCGAGCGCCGTGAGCGCCAACGCGACACGCAAGCCCGGCGTCGCGCTTGTCGCCTTCGAACTCGCGCTGAGCGCTTCGCCGAGACTCATGTTCTTGTCGATGAAGTAGTACGGCGCGAGACCCCAGATCGCCACGACCACGAACGCGCCGACCAGGCAGAAGATGGCACCAACGACCACCATCAAGCTCCACACGAACGCGAACACGACCCATTCGACCCACCGATCGCTATGGAACGCGCGTCCGATGTCGGGAGTTTCGCCGCGGGTGACCATCAGCGCGGCGTTGAAGATGCCTATCGAGAGCATCAAGCCGATGATGTTGGCGATGATGCTGAAGGCGATCGAAACACCCGTGCTGCTGATGGTGCTTCGGCTGATCAGCGACAGCACAAGCTGCACCCCGAACGGGATCAAGATGATCAGCAGGATCGGCCCGAGATTCGCGGTGTACTTCGCCCACCCGTACGAAAGAGCGGTACCGGCGGTGAGCGGTTGGCCGCCCGCCGACGGGGGCGTGTACTGACCGCCCGGCGGCGTATACGCGGGCGGGCTGTAGGTGGGCGGCGGATAGGACGGCGTGGCGCCGGGCGCCTGCTCCGGCGAGTACCACTTGCCGTCAGACGCCAGCCACCAGCCAGGTCCCTGCGATTCGTCGCTCATCCAGTTCCTCTCAATTGGTGCCGCATTTGATCCCGGTTGATCCGGGTTGACGCCCGTCTATTCGGGCGACGTGTACGGCCGTTGCCGCGGCTTTGCCGACGCACGTTTCGGCACCATCACCTTGCGGCGGAAATAGCAGACTTCGTCGCCGCGCTGGTTGTAACCGAACGTCTCGACCGTGACCACGCCACGATCAGGTTTGCTCGCGGACTCCCGTTTGTCGAGGACCCTCGTCTCCGCGTAGATCGTGTCGCCGTGGAACGTCGGCTTCTTGTGCTGCAACGTTTCCACTTCCAGGTTCGCAATCGCGGCACCGCTCACGTCGGGTACCGACATACCCAACACCAACGAGTACACGAGGTTTCCGACGACCACATTCTTCCCAAACTGGGTCTGAGTCTCCGCGTACCACGCGTCCGTATGGAGCGGATGGTGGTTCATCGTGATCATGCAGAACAGGTGGTCGTCGTACTCGGTAATCGTCTTTCCGGGCCAGTGTTTGTAGACGTCGCCTTCGACGAAGTCTTCGTAATAGCGCCCGAACGGTCGCTCGTGAATCGTCATACCGCGAAGGCTAGTGACGTGCTCGCGCACGCGCTGAAAACCACGCGACGAAACTCAGCCCTGCTGCGATGACGAACAACATCGGGAAGATCAGACCCCAGAGACCATCGTTGTCGCCGCGCGGCGTTGTCCACGGAGCGACCAGTAATTGTGGAACGACCAGCCCATACCCAACAACGTGCGACGAATCGGCGAAGACGAGGCCGAGAAGGACCGCCGCCGCAAGCATGAGAACCAAGTACCACGGCGACCCTTGCTGACCATTGTTTGAGTAACGCGGCTGTGCCCACATCGTGGGAATCCAGATGGCGACACCGACCAACATCGCCACGAGCAACGCGAACCAATCGCGTGCTCGCCTTGGTATGGGGTTCCACCTCGGCGATTCCGCGTTGCGTCGGTCGGGGTCGGGATTCGGCGGCGGCGGTCGCCACGCTCGAGCGGCGCGTATTCGCTCTTCCTCGAGATCGCGGCCACTCGTTCCCTGGTGTTGCGACACGACGGCAGCGTAGACATCGCAATCTGCGCGGCTGACCGTCACAATGCCGGCGGGCTGATGACCGAGAAGGAAATCGGTAGCGCACCGATCCCGGACCGTCTCGGACATCGAGGATGTCGAGGCGCCAGTGTTGATCGGCTCCATGCCATCACCGCAGGACGTGACCTGGTCGCCGTACGGCTCGCGCCACGTAGCCCCGTCGACCGCAGATCACGCATTCGACATGTCGCGGCCGGCCGGCGAGCGAGAGCGCCCTGAAGTCGCCGGCATGACAGTTATCGGTCGTCGTAAGCGAGGGAGATTCTTGGTTGTACACGAACATACGTTCGTATATGATCGGGATGTGGAGACGGGGCCGATAACTGCGCTGGCGGATGCGATTGATGCGCTGGCGGCGGAGGAGGTCGCGGGTCGTTCGCAAGCCGAGAGTTTGGTGGCGTTGCATCGCTTGCAGGCGCGCCTCGATGCGGAAGTGACGCGGCGACTCGGCGCGCTCGACCGGTCGGATGAATGGGCGAGAGACGGGGCCCGATCGTCGGCGGGTTGGTTGGTTGGCCATTGCCGGCTCGCGTTGAGTGACGCGCGGCGACGCCGGAAGGTCGCGCGTCAGGCGCGGGCGATGCCGGCTGCGGCTGATGCATGGCAGGCCGGTCGCATCACCAGTACGCACATGGACGTCCTGGCGCG
>JAODBJ010000222.1 GCA_025463905.1 Actinomycetes bacterium | reverse complement strand
TCGGGACGGTTGAGCGTCACCCACGCAACGCCGTCGTCGCCCTCCTCGTACCCCAGCGTCTCAAATTCCGGAATCTTCTGCGTGTTCAATGCTGTCTCGCTCGCTCACTGCTCAATGCTGTCTCGCTCGCTCACTGCTCGGCTCCGCCTCGCGGGCGTTCGCTCCCTGGCGAGTTCACTGCGCTCCTCCGTCGCTTCGCTCACCGCGCCGTCACTCGTCGCTCGGGGGTATTACGACCTGACGAATTCAAGCCCTCTTTTGGGCGTCGATGCCGGGGTTTTGGGACTTGAAGACGTAGCGGTTGAGGATGCGGCCGATGTCGGCGGGGTCCCACTGTTTCGGGGAGCCGTCTTTCTCGGTGGCGAGGAACTGCTCGCCCATCTCCCACGGGCTGTACAACGCGAGGTTGTTGCCGACCATGCGCAGGACCTGGCCGGTCACGTGCAACGCGTCGTCGGAGGCGAGGAACACGACCGCGGGGGCCGAGTTGCCGGGGTTCATGCCGTCGAACTCGGTGTAGTCCTCGGGGTTCTTCACGGTGATGTCTTTCATCGCCTGCGCGACCATGCGCGTGAAGCCGCCGGGGCCGACGCAGTTTGCTCGTACGCCGTAGCGACCGAGTTCCAGACTGGCGATGATCGTCATAGCTGCGATGCCGGCCTTGGCGGCGCCGTAGTTGATCTGGCTCGCCTGGCCCTGCAGGCCGGCGCTCGACACCGTGTTGACGATCGACGCGCGTGGCTGGCGGCCTTCCTTCGACTCGTTGCGCCAGTGCGCCGACGCGTGATGCATCGTGTTGAAGGTGCCGTACATGTGCACCTTCACGACCTTGTCGAAGTCTTCGGGCGCCATCGAGAACATCATCCGGTCGCGCAGCACGCCGGCGTTGTTCACGAGCACGTCGAGCCGTCCGAAGGCATCGATGGCGCTGTCGATGATGTTCTTGGCGCCGTTGAAGTCGGAGACGTCGTCGTAGTTCGCGACCGCCTCGCCGCCCCGGCTCTTGATGACGTCGACCACGTCGTCGGCGGCGCGCTTGTCGGCGCCTTCACCCGCCACAGACCCGCCGAGGTCGTTCACGACGACCTTCGCCCCGTGGTCGGCGAGCATGACCGCCTCACCTCTGCCGACTCCGTTGCCCGAGCCGGTGACGATCGCGACCTTGCCGTCCAGCATCCCCATTTGCGCGTTCTCCTGCGTGGCTGAAAACTGACGTTGCTGTCAGAGTACGTCGCACAATAGAGGGAGTTCCGAGCGTGGGTCGATTGCAGGACAAGGTCGCGATCATCACCGGCGCCGGCCAGGGAATCGGCCTCGCGTACGCCAAGCGGTTCCTCGAGGAAGGCGCGAAGGTCGTGGTCGCCGAGGTGAACGACGACCGAGCCGCCGGCGCGATGAAGGAGCTCGACGGGCTCGGGGACGCGATCTCCGTACGCACCGACATCTCCGACGCCGACTCGGCGCAGGCGTGTGTCGACCGGGCCGTCGACGAGTTCGGCGGCGTGCACATCCTGCTCAACAACGCAGCCCTGTACTACGACATCGACAACTTCGACCCGAGCTTCGAGTACCTGCAGAAGGTGATGGCCGTCAACCAGCACGGCGCGTGGCTGATGACGCGCGCGGCGGCGCCGCAGATGGTGAAGCAGCACTACGGGCGCGTCATCAATCAGTCGTCGGGCGCGGCGTACGCGTACATGTTCCCGCCGATGCCGGAGTTCAGTGGGCTCGGCAACTACAGCTACAGCATCTCGAAGTGGGGGATCGTCGGCCTTACCAAGTTCATGGCCGCGCAGCTCGGGCAGTACAACATCACGGTGAACTGCATCGCGCCGGGCGTCACGATGACGGAAGCGACGAAGAAGATCGTGCCCGACATGTACATCCAGGGCATGACCGCGATGACCGCGATGAAGTCGACGCTCGAACCCGAAGACCTCGCCGGCGCGGCAGTGTTCTTCGCCAGCGACGACGCAAAATTCGTGACCGGCCAGACGCTCGTCGTCGACGGCGGTCTCGCGATGCCGGCGTGAGTGGCAAATGGGAATGCCGGCGTGAGTGGCAAATAAGAATGCCGGCGTGAACGCCGTCGTCAACGGGGTAGTCGAACCCGAGTTCGAGGCGGTGCTCGACGCGTTCGCCGGCAACTTCGATCGTCACGACGAGGTTGGCGCGGCGTGCGCGGTCTACGTCGACGGCCGGCTGGTGGTGGATCTGTGGGGCGGCCGGGCCGACCCGACCACGGATACGGCGTGGCGGGAAGACACGCTCGCGCTCGTGTACTCGTGCACGAAAGGCATGAGTGCCACCTGCGCGAACCTCCTGATCGAGCGCGGACTCCTCGATCCCGACGCAACGGTTGCGAAGTACTGGCCGGAATTCGCGGCCAACGGCAAGGACGCGATCACGGTGCGCCAGGTGTTGTCGCACCAAGCCGGCTTGGCGGTGATCGAAGGCGATCTCACGTTGGAGGAATGCCTGTCGTGGTTCCCGGTCGTCGAGGCGATCGCGAAGCAAGCCCCGATCTGGGAGCCGGGCACCGCGCACGGCTACCACATGCGCGCCTTCGGTTGGCTGGTCGGTGAACTCGTGCGGCGCATCACCGGCCGGACCATTGGGACGTTCTGGCGCGACGAGGTGGCGGCGCCGCTCGACCTGTCGTTCTGGATCGGCCTGCCCGAGGAACTCGAACCGCGGGTGGCGCAACTGGTCCCGCCGAAAGCGGATCTGCGCGCGTTCTTCGCCTCACTCGGCGACGACGTGTTGCTCGGCCGGGCCACGACCGGCCCGTCCGGCCACTTCGCGTACGACGACATGTGGAACCGACGCGCGTTGCACGCGTGTGAGTTGCCGTCGTCGAATGGCATCGGCGACGCGCGGTCGCTCGCGCGGTTGTACGCGTCGCTGATCGGCGCCGTCGACGGCGTACGCACGTTGCAGCCGAAGACGGTCGAGGCGGCCACGCGCGTGCAGGTGCGCGGGCCCGACAAGGTGATCCTCACCGACACCGCATTCGGCCTCGGGTACATGTTGCCGCCGTCGTTGAACCCACGTTGCCGGCCGGACGCGTTCGGCCATGCCGGCGCCGGTGGCTCGCTCGCGTTCGCCGATCCGAAGGCAGGCTTCGCGTTCGCGTACGTGATGAACGACTTGCGCTTCGACCTCCGCGGCGATCCGCGCAGTGAGTCATTGGTGGAAGCGACCTACCGCTCGCTCGAGGCCGCGGGCTAGAACCCGACGGCGTTTTCGAGCAGCAGCGTCGCGCCGGCAACGAGCCGTGGGCCAGTGAGGCCCGGACGCCACGCACCCAAGCTGCCGTCGGTCGCGTAGAAGACCCAGCCGTTGCGGCCCCATGCGAAACCGCCGATGCCGTTGCCGCCCGGCAGCGGCGTGCTCCGGCCGGTCGTGAAGTCGAACAGGCCTGGGACACCGGCGCCCTCGCCGGCCGTGGGTACGTAGAGCACGGCGTGCCCATCCGGTGCCAGCTTGAGCTCGCGAGCCGCCCAGTTGTCGTGGTGCTGCGTCACACCGCTCACGACGTTGGTGATCCGCACGCCGCAGAGGGAAGGATCGTTGGTGGTCGTGCAGTCGCCCGACCACACCACGACGTCGCCGGCGGCGGCGAGCAGTGCGAGGTTTGTCGTGGTGTGCGCGCCGATTCCGACGCGCGCGTGGGTGTGCGGATCGACGACGTCGATCGTCGTCGGGTGATCGATCGTCGGTGGCAACACTTCGACGAACCCTTTGGAGACCGCCGCTTCGGGTCGTACGAAGGTCTTGACCGGCGTTCCCGTCGCGCCGGTAGTGCCGTCTACCGGGACGAGCGAGAAGGTCGAACCGTTCGCCGGTTCCACGAGCCAGGCGCGGTCGCTGTTCTCGGGAACCATGGCGACGGCGGTCGCGATGCGACGCAACCGGCCTTGTGGGGGCACCCACCACGCGTCAAAGCCATGCACGAGGAGCGCGCCGCCCCGCAGTGGCAGGAGCGACGGCGCGCCGGCGGCGTCAGACGTCTGCGGCACGACGTCCGGCTGACCAAGCAGGAGACGGTCAACACCTCCCGTGTCCAAGTCCAGCCGTTCCAACGTGTTGCTGTTTTCGAGTTGCGCGAGGACGAGGCCCGTTTGCTCGCCGAGCAACGGTCTGGTCCGGTGCAGCCATGGGGCGGCGCGATTGGACGGCGGGGTGCCGATGGTCACGAGGGACGACGAGGGCGGCACGGTTCCTCTCGACACGCGCACGAGTCCGCTCGATGCCTCGATGCGATCGAGTCGCGTATGCCCACTCGTGTCGCGGTTCAATGCGACGAGGGCTTTGCTGTTCGGCGACCAATCGAACGGGAGCCCGGTCGATGAGCCGGGTCCGACCGCCGGGGCTGTCGACAGTTCCAGCACGCTCCGAGCGGTGCCGGTCTGCAGGTCGAACAAGGTCAAGCGTCCCGACGGTGCGGCGGGATCCGGCACGAGTGCCGCGACGTAGCGCCCGTCGGGGGAGAAGCGACCGAGCGTGTCGAGCGACGCGGGCTGCCCATTGGCGATGGTCGGGAACGGGAAGCCGATCGTGACGTCCAAGCCCGACCGGACGTCGGTGACGTGCAGCGCGCAACGAAGCTCACCGCAGTCGGTACCGATCCATGCGACCCGGTCGGAGCGCACCGCAACGATCTTCTGCCGATGTCCCGGAAGGGCACGCGGCGAGTCGGGCGAGTCCGGTCGCCAGAACGCCAGGGTTTGTAGCGCGGTGTTGTGAAGCAGGTACCCGCTCTCCGCGGGCGGTGTGGACGGATCGAAGCCGGCCGCTTGCGCCAGGGCCTCGTAGTCGTGGGGAAGCCGGAACGTTCCCATCGTCCCGTAGATCGCGGTGACCTTGCCGGCGCCCGTCGCCCAGAATTGGCCGCGCACGAGCCCCGCGATGAACGTTTCTCCCCGACGCGACAGCGTGGGCTTGGCGCCGGTCGTATCGACGAGTAGCTGCTGCCGTCCGTCCGTGACGACGACCACCTCGCCGTTGCGATTCGAGACTTCGGGTGTCGGGCTGTGGGTCGTGACGGCGCGCGTGATCGTTCCCCGCTGCGGATCGACCGACAGGATCCCTGCGGCGCCACCGAGCATGAACGGCACCGGCCAGAGCGCGCGGACGCTCGCGTCGAGCTTCGGTGGCACGGCCCCGGCCGGGTTCGTGGTCGTCGCGGTAACAGCCTTCGGCACCCGCAAGGAGATGTCACGCCGGCTCGGCCCGGGGCGGGTCAGGATCGCGGTCGTTGCCGCGGCTGTGACGACGACCGCGGTGCCGGCCGCGAGCCACGCGCGGGCTCGGCGGGTCCCGAAACGACGCCCCGCGGGGGCCGCGTCGTTGTCGGGTCCTTCCGGTACGTCGTTGAGGAACCGGTACTGCGAGGCGACGGACGCGGCAGCGGGGTCAACGCCGAGGTCGATCCCTGCCAGGTCGTCGGTGTCGGCGGCGTGGGTGCGATGCCCGTGACGCGCCATACGCGTCCCAGTGTCGTCCATTTTCAGGGCACCGGCACCACACAAGGTGCTTCAGATCACGACCGGGTTCAGCGGCTGACGCGGCGGCTTTCGAGTGTCGACGGATCGAAGACTTCGGCGTGGATGCCCTCAGCGGTGTAGTCGACGAAGAAGAGCGTGTCTTGCGGAGCCTCCTCACCGAATTGGAGCGCGACGCGCATCCGCGCCCGCGGCGTCACATATGGACCATGGAGCAACGGCGCGCCGTCGGGCCCGATGCTGAGGATGTAGGAGCCGGGCTTCGGTGCAGACGCTGGGCCACCGTTGCGATCTATATCCACTGATTGCTGTCCTCCCGGACAGTCATATACGCGCGAGCGCGACCGATCTGCAAGCATGTTTCGTACGTGAGTCATCGTCATTTCCCCGTCAAATACCCGCGTCGGTACTTCGTTACACGATGATTCGGAGTACAACACGGGTCGCATGTGATCGTCGTGAGTCATGCGACGACGGGATGAGACGCCCCCACGGGCGGATGTTCAGCACCTTCGGCGAGGCTCTCTTGCCCCAGCGTGCCGGCGCTGCGTGCTGTTGCACCTCCAGAGCGGGCCCCACCCGCGCTCGAAAGACCCCCACGGTCGAGCCGGACGCTCGATCGAGAGGCGAATGTTACCGATGCAAACGGCGCGTGACTAGAGGTGATTTGGTGCTGTCCGTGCCACGGAGCGCGATAAGCGCCTCAGTGGCCAGAATGAAAGCGGCGCGGCGGACCTGGGCAAAAGGCGGGCCGATTCCATTGGGGGGAATTCCGCCATAGGCCCGCCGCGCCGAGGACAGTGTATACCGACCATTCTGCGAATTCATGCATTGTTTGAAGCTGGAACGCAAGAATTGTCGAAGAAGGCGGCGTTACATCTCCCGCTGTTCTGCGCGTAATGGCGCCTTCTGTACTTTCCCGCTCGCTGTGCGCGGCAAACCCGTGCGTATTTCGAGTCGTTCGGGCAGCTTGAAACGCGCTAATCCGAGGCCGACGAGGTGGTGACGCAGCGTTTCCAGCGTTACGTCACTTCCGGGGCGAAGGATCACGTATGCGCAGACTCGCTCACCCATGAGTGGGTCGGGAGTTGCAACGCACGCCGCCTCCACCACGTCGGCGTGCGACGCGAGCATCGCTTCGACCTCGGCTGCCGAAATGTTCTCGCCCCCACGGATGATCACGTCCTTCAGCCGGTCGACGATCGTGAGGTACGTGCCGTCGAACGTCGCGAGGTCGCCGGTGCGGAACCAACCGCCTGCGGTGAACGCGTCGTGGTCGAGCGCGGCATCGAGATAGCCGGAGAACATCTCGGGCCCCCGCACGAGGAGCTCGCCGGGAGCGCCGGCTTCCGTGTCGTCGCCCGTGGCCGGATCGACCACACGTACGTCGGCGGGGCCGATGATCCGGCCGTCGGTGGTGGCATCGCGCTCGAGGCCGTCGCCGGGGTATCCCGTCGACAGCGTCGGGTACTCCGTCGATCCGTAGGTACGTTTGCACCAGCACCCCCGCGGTCCACCGAAGGCCTGGGCGCCTTCGCGCACCATCGAGGGAGCGACCCCCGCTCCACCGAGGGAGAACAGCCGCAGCGCACTCGTGTCGCAATCCGACCAATGTTCGTGATCGATCATCGATCGCATGAAAACCGGCGTCGAGATCATGACGTTCACGTGTTCGCGTTCGAGCAGGTGCAAGCCGGCCCCGGGCTCCCACACATCCATCAGCACGGCGCGAATGCCCGCCGTGAGCGGCAGCAACACCCCGTAGGTGAGGCCAGCAACATGGGTGACGGGCATCGGCAGTAGCAGCACGTCGCCGGCCGTCATGCAATGAGCCTCGGCGATGCTGTCGGCTTCGACCCGCAAGCTCTGATGCGTGTGTACGACGCCCTTCGGCACCGATGTGGTGCCCGACGTCCACAGGATCACCGCAGGATCATCGGCCGAGATCACAGGCGCCGGCGGCGCCGGCGCGGGCGCGAGGAACTCCCGCACAAACTCCCCGCCGCCGCGCACCGTTACGACCTCGCCCGCGTACGCAGTGGACGCGACCATCTCCGCGTAGTTCGTTCCGCGGAATGTTTCGGGCACCGCGATCAGGCGGGCGCGGCATTGCTCGAGCACGAATCCCACTTCGTGGGCGCGCAGACTCGGCGTGATCGGGCTTGCGATCGCGCCGAGACGTAATACACCCCAACAGAAGACGATCGCCTCCCACCAGTTCGGAAGTTGCCAGCACACGACATCGCCCTGTCGCACGCCGCGCTCGGAGAGAGCCGCGGCCACGGCCGCGCTCATGTCGACGAGGTCTTGGCACGACCGGCGCGTACCGCCGTCGACGACCACGTCTCCCGCGAACGATTCCGGCGCGGCCAGCAACCGGTCGATGAGCGTTTCGTCGGTCCAGACCCCGAGCGTCCGCCACCGGTCGCGCACCTCCGACGGCACGGGGTGGCGCCGCGGTGCCGGTGCCATACGAGCGGGACTACGCGCCGTAGACCGGTGCGGGCTCGGGCGCCTTGGCGAGGAGTTCGTGCACTGCCGCGCCCACCTCCTTGGTGTCCCAACGTGCGCCCTTGTCGATCCGCGGGCCGTGCTGCCACCCGTCGGCGACGGACAGAATGCCGCCCTCCACTTCGAAGACATGTCCGGTGACGTCGCTCGACTCGTGGCTGCCGAGCCACACGACGAGCGGCGAGATGTTCGCGGGGTCGTTCGCGTCGAAGCCGTCGGTAGGCGCCGCCATACGGTCGCCGAACACGTCGGCGGTCATGCGGGTGCGGGCGGCGGGTGCGATCGCGTTCGCGGTGACGCCGTAGCGACCGAACTCGGCCGCTTCCACGAGCGTGAGTGCCGCGATCCCCGCCTTCGCAGCCGAGTAGGCGCCCTGGCCGACGCTTCCCATCAGCCCCGCGCCCGACGACGTGTTGATCACACGCGCATCCACGGCTTCTCCGGCCTTGGCTTCGCTCCGCCAGTACTCGCTCGCGTGCCGGGTCGGCGCGAAATGTCCTTTCAGGTGGACGCGGATCACTGCGTCCCATTCGTCTTCGGAGGTGGTGAAGAGCATGCGATCGCGCAGGAAGCCGGCGTTGTTCACCAACACGTCCAGCCGGCCGAATGAATCGATGGCCGACTGCACGAGGCGTCGAGCGCCTTCCCAATCGGCGATGTCGTCGCCGTTCGCGATCGCCCGACTGCCGATCTTTTCGATCTCGTCCACGACTTGTTGTGCGGGCGATTCGTCGGGTCCGGTGCCGTCGCGCTCGACGCCGAGGTCGTTCACCACGACCTTCGCTCCCTGGCGCGCGAACTCGAGTGCGTGCTCGCGACCGATACCGCGGCCGGCGCCGGTCACGATCACGACTCGTCCTTCGCAAATACCGGCCACGGGGCTCCTGTTCGACGCGTCCGGAAGAGAAGAGTCGTTACCCTACCGGCGTGCAATACGGGGTCACGATGTTCACAACCGACGTGTCGATGGCGCCGGCAGAGCTTGCTCGGGGGGCGGAAGCACGCGGGCTGCACTCCCTCTACCTGCCCGAACACACCCACATTCCGACGAGCCGGCGCACGCCTCCTCCAACCGGGGATGCGCAACTGCCGGAGGAGTACAAGCGCACACTCGACCCCTTCGTCGCACTGAGCGCAGCGGCCGCGGTCACGGAGCGCCTGGTCGTGGGCACCGGCATCTGTCTCGTCGCGCAACGCGACCCGATCGTGACGGCGAAGGAAGTCGCGACGCTCGACGTGTTGTCGGGCGGACGCTTCGTGTTCGGGATCGGCTTCGGTTGGAACGCCGACGAGATCGAGCACCACGGCGTAGCGATGCCCACCCGCCGTGCACAGGCGCGCGAGCACATGCTCACAATGCGGTCGCTGTGGCGTGACGACGTCGCGTCCTTCGACGGTGAGTTCGTGCAGTTGTCGCCGTCGTGGTCGTGGCCGAAGCCCGTGCAACCCGGCGGGCCGCCCGTACTCATCGGAGGCGCAGCGGGGCCCAAACTGTTCGACCAGATCGCGGAGTACGCCGACGGCTGGATCCCGATCGGTGGCGCCGGCGTGAAGGACGCGCTGGGCGATCTCCAGCGCGCCTGCGAAGCGCGCGACCGCGACCCGTCGACCTTGCGGATCATCCCGTTCGGCACGGTCCCGAGCCCCGGAAAGCTGGAGTACTACGCGTCCATCGGCATCACCGAAGTGGTGCTCCGACTGCCGTCGGCGTCACGCGACCGTGTGTTGCCACTCCTCGACGAATACGCGCAGCTCGTCGCCGCGTGATCACGATCGCGGAGATCGTCGTCGCCGACGACCCCGCGGCCTGGGCCGCCGCAGGATTCAGCGTGCACGACGGCATGGTGTGCATCGGCCGGGTGCAGGTACGGCTCAGTGGCATGAACGACGGGCAACGGGGCGTCGTCAGTTGGCATCTGCGCGACGCGATCGTTCCGGGCGACGGCGCGATCGACGGGCTCGTTACCGAAGCGAGCGAGGCGACGGAGTGCGAGCCGGCCGCCCACGCGAACGGCGCAAACCTGATCGATCACATCGTGATCGCGACTCCCCACTACGCCCGCACCGTCAGCGCGCTCGGCGCCGCGGGCTTCGATCTGCGACGCGAGCGGGACAGCGGCAGCGCGCACGCGCCGCGGCGGCAAGGTTTCTGCCGCGCCGGCGAAGTGATCGTCGAGATCGTCGGACCTGCCGGCGGCGCCCCCAGCGCCGATAATGCCGAGCCGGCTCGTTTCTTCGGCCTCGCATTCGTGGTAGACGACCTCGACGCGACGAAGGCGTTCTGTGGCGACCTCTTATCCCCGCCGAAACCCGCGGTGCAGCCCGGCCGGCGCATCGCGACGCTGCATCATCGCGACGCCGGCCTCACCACCGCGATCGCGTTCATGACCCCGTGACCGTCAACGACTCCGAATCACGGGCCGAACGCGTCGAGTGGGGCGTCCTCGGTGACGTCACGCCAGCGAAACGCGAGCACGATCGCCGGCCCCCACGCCCACAGCCCGACCAGCGCGCCGTGCACGACGGACGCGTCGTAGGCGTACGCGAGTAACACTCCCCACACCATCGATCCCGCGAGCCACCGCGCAACCACCCCAAGCCTTCCGCCCACGACGCCAGCGTAGAGAGTCCGCGCGGATCATGCCGGGTTGAGGCGCATCTCGTGACGTGCGCCACATCGCAGCCGTCGCCGCGCATCGCGTCGCCGGGTTGTGGGAGTTGTGCCCCCGAACGGGTGCAGAAGTGCAACAACCCACGAGACGGGTTCTTAACGACGGGGCGTTCCGGTGAGCGTCGTCTTCGGATGTACCGGCAGGAGAAGCGGCGGCCGCGGCGGTTTGGTGAAGTCGAAGTCCTTCGTGAGGTCGCCGAGGATCTTCACGTTCTCGCGCACCGACGGCCGCGGGTCGGGCCGCCCGTCGGTACGTGGATCGAGTCGTTGACCGGCGAGGAAGACGTCTTCGATGAACTTCACGTAGGCGTCGAAGCTGAGTGTCTGGTGATCGATGTACCCGCGTTTCGCCCACGGGCTGATCACCATCGCGGGCACCCGCAGGCCGTAGCCGTTCTGGTCGACCGTGGGCGGAACCACGTGGTCGTAGAAGCCGCCCCAGTCGTCCCACGCGAGGAAGATGGCGGTCGACGACCAGTTGGGGCTCCGCATCACGGCGTTGATCAGGCTCGTCACGTACGACTGCCCGTAGCTCACTGGCGCGGTGGGATGTTCACTGACTTGGCCCGAAGGAACGACCCACGACACCGCGGGCAGCTGGCCGCGGCGGGCGGCGCCGTAGAACTTCTCGATCGATTGGACGTTGCCGACCTGCTTGTTCTTCTGCACCGTGTCGAAGTAGGGCAGCGGATTCCAGATTCCGGGCGTCTTGAAGTTCTGCCGCACCGGCCCGCACGACATGGACGCGTCGTTCTCACAGTCCGGCTCGGTCCCTTTCACGATGTAGTAACCCCACGGCACGTGATGCTTGTGCAGCAAATACGTGAGGTCCGTCCACGCGTAGGCCGGCCCGTGGCTCAACGAGAGATGGTTGGGCGGATGCACGGGGGTGTCGAGCGCGTTCACACACGTCTGCGGCAGGTTGTGCCCCGCGCAGCGCGCCGACCATTCAGACACCATGAACAGGTGCGCGGGCAAGCTCCACGTTGCGGCCGGTTCGAACATGCGGTCTTGCAGAACGAAGTTGTGTGCGTACGCCCAGTAGTTCGGGAGGTCGGTGCCCGTGTGGTACCCCATCACGTCGGGCTTCGCGGAGTTCGTGCACGCCGGGTTCGTTTCGTCGATGCAACCGCGCAGACCGGATTCGGCCTGCGTGACGAACCCATCCATCTTCCCGCCGTTCACGTCGGCCACCGAGTTGGCCGCCGCGTGGGGACCGCCGCCGTTGACGTCGGCGTGGTCGACGTACGGACGGGTGCAACCCGATGCGCCATTCGGTAGGCAAACCCCGGCGGGCAGGCCGGCGGCGCCGGGGAACGTTCCGAAGTAGCTGTCGAACGAACGGTTTTCCTGCATGATCACGACGATGTGGCGGATCGTGTGGATCCCGTTGCCGGTTACCGGCTCGGTTGGTGTCGCGCCCGTCGAGGAAGGCGCGCTCACATGTTTCGACCCTCCGGCGGCACACGCCGCGAGCGCGACGATCGAGGCGAGCAGGAGGAGGAGTCGGTGCGACCGCACGTCCCAGCTTTGCGCGATGCCACCGCGCGTTTGCATCGCCCCAGCTTTTGATGTCGTGATCCGACCCTCTGGTCGTGGCACCATGCAGGGATGGCGATCGGTCTCATCCATTTCGACGCGAACGAATTCCCGGCCGAAACGCAGCCGTGCCTGCGCTGCGGCGTCCCGGTGCCGCTCGTGTTCGCCGGTCCGTGCGAAGACTGTGCTGCTTCCTTGCGGGCCTCGATGGGAGGCGAAGCGCGTGAAGTCGACGGCGGCGAATACGTCCCGAAGATGAACGTCACGCCAAATGCCGTCGCCCTCAAGGACGACTGACCGATCTGCCGCTATTGTGCCCGCATGCTTGGGCGAAATGCGAGGTTTGTACAGGCGACGGCGTGGGTGAGCGCGGCCGTTGTGGTCCTGACCATCGCGTGCACGCCGGTTGCCGTGGCGGCCCCACCGGCCGGCCCCGAACCAATCCCGTCGTCGATCACGAATGGGATCCTGCGCACGTCGGTCGACCTCTATTTCCACAGGCAGCTGCGCTTCGCCGACGTCCGTCCCGGCGTCGTCGTGCATTACACGGTCGCCGCGGGTGGCACAGCGCACGTGGCCGCATTCGTCGCTCGCGCGGCCCCGCCCGCACTCCAACCGCGCAAACACGCCCTCGTCGACCACGACGTCGACCCCGGCGAACTGCTCCTCTACGCGACGCACGACCACCACGCGCACTTCGGCGCGATCGGGCCGCGCCACTACCACCGAACCGCGCCGGCGCAGTCGCGTCTGTATGTCGTGAATTCGTCGGTGGCGCACCCACTCGGCGTCACGATCGACGGCCGAACCGTGGTCACCGATCTCAACATCAACGCGGGTGCGTTCGCCGACCTCGTGCCGGCGCGCCACACCGTCGCGGTCTTGCGTGACGGTCATGTGCTCGCGAGCCTGCGCCTCCCGTTCCTCGACGGCGTGCTCACCACGGTGCATCTCATCTCGAACCTCGCCGGCGGGCATTTCGCGCTCACGGCGCGTACGACGCGCCTCGGCACGGGATACCGACTGCTCGCCGCCGACGGCGGCGTGTTCGCATACGGCAGCCGCCACTTCCTCGGATCTACCGCTGCGCTACGGCTGCGGGCACCGATCGTCGGCGGAACCGAGACGCTCTCGAGCGCGGGCTATTGGATGGTGGCATCTGATGGCGGCATCTTCGCGTTCGGCGACGCGACGTTCGCAGGGTCGATGGGCGGCCGGCCCCTGAACCAGCCGATCGTGGGCATGGCGCCGTCGGCGACGGGCCTGGGCTACTGGCTGGTTGCGGCCGACGGTGGCGTCTTCGCGTTCGGCGACGCGCGCTTCTTCGGCTCGACCGGCGCGATCCGCCTCGCCCAGCCGATCACTGCCATGACGCCGACGCCGAGCGGCCACGGCTACTGGATGCTCGCCCGCGACGGCGGGGTGTTCGCGTTCGGCGACGCTCGCTTCTTCGGTTCTGCTGCGGGGACGCACGCGTGGCATCGCGCGGTTGCGCTCACATCCAACCATTCCGGCACCGGCTACTCGGTCACCTTCGACGACGGATACCTCGAGAACTTCGGGTTCGTGGCTCGCTCGGCCCGGCTATTGCCGCCGGGCAATCCCGTGGTCGCCGTGAAGGCGAACGACGCCGACGACGGTTACTGGGAGGTCACCGCTCGCGGCGCGGCCTACCGGTTCGGGAACGTCAGCCGCTTCCGAGGGCCGACCCAGATTCACCTGCGAGCGCCGATCATCGCGATGCTCTAACGATCTATCGTGGCGCGCGTGGCGTACACGCGGACGCGCGACTGGGCGACCGTCGACTACTACGCAACGCTCGGCGTCGCCGCCGATGCTTCCGACGACGACATCGCGCGCGCGTTCCGATCACTCGCCAAACAGTTGCACCCCGACGCCGGCGTACCGGTCGAGGTCGCCGAGCAGTTCAAAGAAGTGACGGTTGCGTACGAAGTGCTCAGCAACCACCGCGCCCGGCACGACTACGACGCGGTGCGCGAGGGGCTGCTCCCACGTCCGCGAGGGATGTTCGTCGACGGGCCGCTTCCGGCCGATGGCAGTGCGCCACGTTTTCGTGCCGGCACGCCGCGCCCACTTTCGTGGACGCTGCGACGCGCGTGGTTGGCCGTGATCGGTGGAGTGCTGGTGACGATCGCCGGCATTGGGATGGTGTCGTTCGTCGTCGGGTTACAACATCGCGATTCCGTCAAGCGGCACGGCCGCGTCGCGGTAACGGCCACGCGTGTTTCCACCGCGGACCCGGGCGTGCGCATCGCCTTCACGACCGCAAAAGGCGACCAGGTGCAGGTGCCCGCACCGCCGAGGGTGAACCCGGGCGTGACCGGCGACACGGTAAGGATCCTCTACGACCCGCGCAACCCGCGCGACGTGATCGCCGACGAGAGCCTCACCGCCCGCAACGTCACGCTCTGGATCGTCGTGGTCAAGTTGTTGGTCGGCGGGCCCGTGTTCGTAGTGCTCGGCCAGCGCGCGAGGCGTCGGCTCCGCCGATCAATGGCATAGTCGGCTCCGCCGAGCAATTGCATAGTCGGCTCCGCCGAGCAATTGCGTAGTCGGCTCGGCTCTGCCGCAGGTTCCGGGCTACAGCCGTTCGATGATGGTGACGTTGGCCTGTCCGCCGCCTTCGCACATCGTTTGCAGGCCGTAGCGACCGCCGGTGCGTTCCAGTTCGTTGAGCAGCGTCGTCATGAGGCGCACGCCGGTTGCGCCGAGCGGATGCCCGAGCGCGATCGCGCCGCCGTTCACGTTCACCTTGCGAAGATCGACGCGCGTGTCCTTCTGCCATGCGAGCACAACTGAAGCGAAGGCCTCGTTGATCTCCACCAGATCGATGTCGTCGAACGTGAGTGACGAACGCTTGAGGGCGTACGCGGTGGCGGGGATCGGGGCGGTGAGCATCCAAATCGGGTCGGCGCCGCGCACCGAGAGGTGGTGAATGCGGGCGCGGGGCTTGAGGTTGTGCGCGCGCACTGCCGCTTCCGATGCGATCAACATCGCCGCGGAGGCATCGGAAATCTGCGACGCCACGGCGGCGGTAAGCCGACCGCCCGGCACCAACGGGGGGAGTGAACGGATCTTGTCGATGTCTGGTTCGCGGGGGCCTTCGTCGTGGGCGACGTTCGCGACCGGCGCGATCTCGTTCTCGAAGCGGCCTTCGGAACGCGCGCGGATGGCACGAACGTGAGACTCGACTGCGAACGCCTCCATGTCTTCGCGGGAGATGTCCCACTTCTCGGCGATCATCTCCGCGGACCGGAATTGCGACACCTCTTGGTCGCCGTAGCGCCGTACCCAGCCTTTCGACTGCGAGAACGGATCGGTGAAGCCGTACTGCTCGCCCGCGAGCATCGCGGCACTGATCGGGATCGCGCTCATGTTCTGCACGCCACCCGCGACGACGAGGTCCTGGGTACCCGACATCACGCCCTGCGCGGCGAAGTGCACCGCTTGCTGGCTCGACCCGCACTGTCGATCGACGGTCGTGCCCGGTACTTCGTCGGGAAGTCCGGCGGCGAGCCAACACGTGCGCGCGATGTCGCCGGCTTGGGGGCCGATCGTGTCGACGCACCCGAACACGACGTCGTCGACAGCGGCCGGGTCGACGCCGGTGCGGTCCATGAGCGCGGTGATCGCGTGCGCGCCGAGGTCGGCCGGGTGGATCCTCGACAGACCTCCGCCGCGTTTGCCGACGGGCGTGCGGACCGCGTCGATGATGTAGGCCTCAGGCATTGGTAGTTCCTCCGAGCAAGGCTCGTTCGATCCGTTGACGGTGCCATCCGGCGTCGCCCCACGCGCGGGCCAGCGCCCACGCGCGTTTCATGTAGAGGTGCAAGTCGTACTCCGTGGTGTAGCCGATCGCGCCGTGGCATTGCAGCGCGACCCGCGAGGCGAGGTGCGCCGCGTCGGACGCATTCGCCTTCGCCATCGACACGTGGGCGCTGCGGTCGGGGTCGTGGCGGGCGACGGAATAGGCGGCGCGGTACACGAGCGGCCGGGCGAATTCGAGCGCGAGGCGCGCGTTCGCAAGGTGGTGCTTCACCGCCTGGAACGACCCGATCGGCACGCCGAACTGCTTGCGTTCTTTGACGTAGTCGACGGTCATCTCGATCATGCGGTCGGCGAGCCCGCATAGTTGCGCGGCGGTCCCGAGCGCGCCGCGGTCGGGAATCGGGTTGTCGGTGCGTGCGCCGGCCGGTATGTCCGCGACGACGTCGAAGACGCGCCGGCTCCCATCCACGGACGTGCCGCGGCGCAATTCGGTCGGTGTGCCGCGAAGCGTTTCGCCGTTGCCGGCGAAGATGAACACCGAGGCGGTGTCGGCCCACGTCGCCAACCCGACGATCTGGGGGTCGAACACGCAGGCGGTGATTTCGCCCCGCACCACGGCGTCGAGCCGCGCGTCTCCGATGAGTTCAGGTACCGCCGCGGCCGCCGTGTCGACGATCGGTTCCGGGAGCGCGACCCGGCCGGTTTCTTCGAGGAGGAGCACGAGATCGATCTCGTCCATCCCGAGGCCGCCGTTCGCCTCGGGCGCGAGCATCCCGACCACACCCATCTCGGCGAGTTGCCGCCACAATCCGGGGATGCGGCCGGTGTCATTCGTCCACGCGTCGCGCAAGTGCGTCGGCGTGCACTCCTTCGCGAGGAGGTCGCGCACCGCGTCGCGGAACTCCAATTGCTCGTCGGTGAACGCGAACCGCATTGCCGTTACTTCCTCGGGAGGCCGAGCACGCGCTCGGCCACCACGTTGCGTTGGATCTCGTTCGTGCCGGCGTAGATCGGACCCGAAAGCGCGAACTCGTAGCCCTTCATCCATGCGGCGTCGTCACCGTCGATGAGTTCGGCGTGCGGGCCGAGCAGTTCGAGCGCGAGTTCATGGAGGCGTACGTCGAGTTCGCTCCACCACAGCTTCACCAGGCTGGACTCTGCGCCGCTGCGTTTGCCTTCGGCCATCCGGGTCACGGTCCAGAACGTCTGCCAGCGGTAGGCGTCGGCGTCGGTCCACGCCTGTACGAGCCGCGCCCGAAGCGCGGTATCCGTGGTACCCGCGTGTTCGCGGGCGAGTTCAATCAAACGGTTCGCAGTGGCCATGAAGCGGCCGGGGGAGCGCAGCGTGAGCCCGCGCTCGGAGCCGGTCGTCGCCATCGCGACTTCCCACCCGTGATTTGCTTCGCCGAGCACGTTCTCGTCGGGCACGAACGCATCGTCGAAGAACACCTCGGCGAAACCCTCGTCGCCATCGAGTCGTTCCACTGGCCGCACCGTGATGCCCGGTGTACTCAGGTCGACGAGCAGGTAGGTGAGCCCGCGGTGGCGTTCGGCGTCAGGGTCGGTGCGGAACAGACCGAACAGGTGGGTGCAGAACGCGCCGCGGGTCGTCCACGTTTTTTGGCCGGTGATCCGCCAACCGCCGGCGGCGTCGTCGCGCACGGCTTTCGATTGGATCCCGGCGAGGTCGCTGCCGGCGTTCGGCTCCGACCAACCCTGGCACCACGTCTGTTCGCCGGCGGCCATCTTCGCCAGGATGCGGTCCTGCTGTTCCGGCGTGCCGAACTCGAAGATCGTCGGCGCGAGCAGGAAGATGCCGTTCTGCGTGACCCGTTGCGGCGCGCCCGCGCGGTAGTACTCCTCTTCGAAAATCAGCCATTCCCACAACGACGCGTCACGACCCCCGTACCGCTCCGGCCAGGACACGACGGCGTAGTGCGCGTCGAAGAGCGTGCGCTCCCATTCGAGATGGGCGGCGAATCCCTCGCGGGTGTCGCCCGACGGGAGGGCCGGCTGAGGCACCTTGGCGTCGAGCCACGCGCGGCACTCGGAGCGGAACGCTTCTTCTTCAGGACTGAACGTGAGGTCCACGCGTGCGGGCCGGCTCCTGCCATCTGACGGGTCGTCAGATGGTACCCAGCGCACCCTCGGAGGCTTCCCGGCCGTCCGGGTCGAACGGGTCCCAGCCGCCGGGCGCTTCCCGCAGGTAGTCGGTGACGACCCGCTCGACGAGTTCGCGCGACAAGGTGCTCTCACCGCTCGGTTCGCACGAGGGGATGAGGTCGCTCGGCGCGTCGGCCTTCCACACCACCGAATCCTGCGCGGTGAGGCGTTCCGCGAGTGGCCGAAGGTCGCGTCGTTGACGCACCGGGCGGCTCACGAACTGCACCCAACTCTCGTAGCGATAGTCGATGCGTGGTTGCGGCTGGAACTGGAGCACGCAGAAGCCGTCGATCACGTTGTACAAGGCGACGGGATGCAGCATCGCGGGACGGTTGAACGTCACGATGCTGAGGTCGAGGTCGGGTTGTTCGTTGATCTCGATCGCGCCGCCGCCGATCGCGATCGCGCTCTCGTTCAACTGCGCGTCTTCGTCGCCCCACAAATCGTCGGCGTTGTCGAGGTCGTCGATCACTTCGGGCAAGACGTCGAGCACCGCTTCGTAGGTTCCTTCGTGTTCGATCAGCGCCGTGATCGCGAAGCCGAGGCGCGCGCCGGCGCGGGAGTGGGTGCACGAGAAGTCGCCCGTTCGCGCCGCTTCGATGAGCAGCTCGCGGTGCTCTTGCGCGTGATCAGGTTCCAAGAGCGCGTACACGCCGGCGACGCCGTCCTCGTCGAGATGGTTGTTGGACACGAGATCGGCGAACCCATGCTCGTACGCGTCGTCGAGGTAGCGAAATGCGATCTCGGCCGAGAGGTCGGCCCTCAATGCGGCCGGGGTCGCGCTGTGCGGCCAGTGCGACAGGGTGAGGACCGTGCCGTCGGCCGCGGCACCGTCGACGATCACGTTCGGCCGACCGTCGAGCTGGTCGTAAGGCACGTATTGCACGGGTTGGGACGCTACCGAACTCGTTTTGATCTCAAAAACCCACCGCTTTCGCGTCACATCGGCGATCAAAAGTGAGGCGAAGCCAAGGAGAAATGGCAGAAAGTGCGTGATGTATGGCATTGCTGCCATGCACGCCGTGCATCAGGATGAGGGTCATGGTCCGTCGCATCGTCATCGTCGCCTTCCCCGACGTGCAGTTGCTCGACGTCGTGGGACCGCTCGAAGTGTTCTCACTCGGGGAGCGCCTGCGGGGCGAGACGCTCTACAAGCTCGAGGTAGCAACGGTGACGGGCGAGCCGTTCGCGTCGTCGAGCGGACTCACCATCACGCCCCACCGACGATTGGGTGCTGTCCGCGGCGAGATCGACACGGTGATCGTCGCGGGCGGTCGAGGCACTCCCGACTCCGTGCGCGACGACACGCTCGTCAACTGGGTGCGCCGCAGCGCCGGCCGGTGCCGCCGCGTCGCATCGGTGTGCACGGGCGCGTTCGTGCTCGCGCAAGCCGGTCTGCTCGATGGCCGCCGCGCGACCACGCACTGGAGCGTCTGCGTCGAACTTGCGCAGGCCTATCCAGCCGTCGACGTGGACCCCGATCCGATCTTCATCCGCGACGGCAATGTCGCGACGTCGGCCGGCGTCACCGCCGGGATGGATCTCGCGCTCGCGTTCGTGGAAGAAGACTTCGGCCGCGAGCTCGCGCTCGCAGTGGCCCGCGAGCTCGTGTTGTTCGTGCGCCGACCCGGCGGCCAGTCGCAGTTCAGCGCCCAGCTCGGCGCGCAGCAGGCGGAACGCGCCGGTCTTCGCGACCTCCAGGCGTGGATTGCCGAGCGGCCCAATGAAGACCTGTCGGTTTCGGTACTGGCTGAACGGTGCGCGATGAGCCCACGACATTTCGCTCGAGCGTTTCGCGACGAGATCGGCGTCACGCCGGCCGCGTACGTCGAGTTGACGCGTGTAGAGCACGCGCGCCGATTGTTGGAAACGACCGACCTCGGGTTCGCCGAAGTCGCGCACTCCTCGGGGTTCGGCTCGCTCGACACGATGCGCCGAGCGTTTGCGCGTCGTCTCGGAGTCGCGCCGAGCGACTACCGCCAACGGTTCCAAGTACCAGCGTGAAAGGTCTGTGATGGAAATCGTGTTCGTGTTGTTCGACCGGATCACCGCGCTCGACGCAGTCGGCCCGTACGAGGTGTTGCAGCGGTTGCCCGGCGCGACGGTGAAGTTTGCGGCGAAGGAGCCAGGGGAGTACCGCACCGACAAGGGCTTTCTCGCGCTGGTCGCCGACCATGCGTTACGTGATGTGCCCCGTCCCGACATCCTCGTGGTCCCTGGTGGGTTCGGCACGCGCGAACTCGTCGAAGACGAAGAGGTGCTCCACTACGTGCGCGGCGCGCACGAACACACCACCTGGACCACGTCCGTGTGCTCGGGTTCTCTCGTACTCGGAGCCGCGGGGCTCTTGCGGGGCCTCGACGCGACCTCGCACTGGACCGAGCTCGAGACACTCCGCCAGTACGGCGCGACGCCGACGCTGCAACGGGTCGTGACCCAGGGCAAGGTCGTCACCGCGGCTGGTGTGTCGGCTGGAATCGACATGGCGCTCGACCTCACGGCCCGCATAGCCGGCGACGATGTCGCGCAGCTGATCCAACTCGGCATCGAATACGACCCGCAACCGCCGTTCGACTCCGGCTCGCCCGCCAAAGCACCGAAGGAGATCGTCGAGCGCTACCGCGCGCTGCTTGCCGCGCGTTCGTGACCGCGGGTGCGGGTGAACGGGTTGGTCAGCGGACGGCGATGACGGCGGAGCCGTGGCCGAACAGGCCCTGGTTGATGGTGAGGCCGACGTTCGCGCGTTCAACCTGGCGTTCACCGGCTTGCCCGCGCAGTTGCCAGGTGAGTTCGCACACCTGCGCGATCGCCTGCGCGGGAACCGCTTCGCCGAAGCAGGCGAGTCCGCCACTCGGGTTCACCGGCACGCGACCACCGATCGTCGTCTCGCCGTCGCGCACCAACTTCTCGGCTTCGCCTTCGCCGCACAGGCCGATCCGCTCGTACCAGTCGAGCTCGAGCGCGGTCGACAGGTCGTAGACCTCGGCGAGGTCGAGGTCGTCGGGGCCGACACCCGCCTCGGTGTAGGCGCGGGCTGCGATCGACTCCTTGAACCCGAGCGCGGGGAGTCCACCGACTCCGGCTGCGGAGTCGGTGGCGAAGTTTGGCATCTCGATGATGGGGTTCGGGTAGCTCGGCGTGACCGTGGAGACGGCGGCGATGCGCACGGGATCGGCCGCGCCGTGCGCGCGGGCGTAGTCCATGGAGCACACCACCATCGCGGCGGCACCGTCGCTCGTCGCGCAGATGTCGAGCAGCCGCAACGGGTCCGACACGATCGGCGACGCCATAACCTCGTCGATCGTCACTTCCTTGCGGTAGCGCGCGTTCGGGTTGTGCAGGCCGTGCCGGGAGTTCTTCACCTTCACTCGGGCGAAGTCTTCGGTGGTTGCGCCGTACATCTCCATGCGACGGCGCGCGTACAACCCGAAGTAGGTGGGGTTCGTCGCGCCGAGCAAGCGGAACCGCAGCCAGTCGGGGTCGTCGCCGCGTTCGCCTTTGTTCGGCGCGAGGAATCCTTTCGGCGTGGTGTCGGCTCCGATCACCAGCGCGACGTCACAGAAGCCCGCGAGGA
>JAODBJ010000149.1 GCA_025463905.1 Actinomycetes bacterium | reverse complement strand
GGCCCGGGCATCACGGTGCGGATCGGTTCCGAGAACGAGCATCTCGACATGCGAGAGTGCTCACTCGTGCTCGCGCCGTACCTCGTCGAAGGTCACCAGGCGGGTACCGTCGGGATCCTGGGTCCGACGCGGATGGACTACCGGAAGGCGCAAGCCGCCGTGCACACGGTGTCGCAACTGCTCGGTCGCCAGCTCTCGCAATGACGATCACCGCCACCTCTACCCAGACTGTTTTGTGACGTGCCTCGCATGACGACCGACTATTACGAGCTCCTCGAAGTGCAGTCCTCCGCGACCGAGGACGAGATCAAGAAGGCGTACCGCCGCCTCGCTCGCGAATGTCACCCCGACGCGAACCCAGGTGACCCCGACGCCGAGACGCGCTTCAAGGAGATCAGCGTCGCGTACGAGACGCTGCGCGATCCCGAGCGCCGCCGCCGCTACGACATGTTCGGTCCCGACGGCGCGTCGGCCGGCGCGGGTGCGGGCGGTTTCGGGCCGGGCGGGTTCGACGCCAGCCAGTTCGGGCTCAACGACCTCTTTGACGCCTTCTTCGGTGGCGACGCGTTCGGTCGTGGCCGCGGAGCATCGGGCCCGCCGCCCGGTCCCGACATGGAAGCGGCGTTGCGGCTGACGCTCGACGAGGTGGTGTTCGGCGCCAAGAAGACGATCGACCTCCGCATGCCGGTCGCGTGCGAGACGTGCGACGGTTCGGGCTGCGCGCCCGGCACGCATCCCTCGACCTGCTCCACCTGCAATGGCAGCGGCGAGGTGCGCCAAGTGCGACGGTCGCTGCTCGGCCAAGTGGTCACCGCGGGTCCGTGCCCACAGTGCGAGGGCACCGGAGCTGTCATCCCGACGCCGTGCACCACGTGTCACGGCGCCGGGCGCGTGGCAGGCGATCGCAAGATCGACATCGACGTGCCCGCGGGAATCGACGAAGGGCAGCGCCTCCGGCTCGCCGGACGCGGCGCGGCCGCGGCGCGCGGCGGGCCGTCGGGAGATCTCTACCTCTCGGTTCGGGTCACACCGCACGAAAATTTTGAGCGCCGCGGAGACGACCTCTACCGGCTGCTGCGGGTGGCGATGACGCAGGCCGCGTTGGGCACGCACTTCACGCTCGACACCCTCGACGGGCCCGAAGAACTCGCGGTTCCGCCGGGCACGCCGCACGGTCGGGTCTTCCGCCTGCGCGGCCACGGTGTGCCGTCGCTGCGTAGCGGGCGGCGAGGCGACCTGCTGGTGGAAATCGCCGTCGACATCCCGGCCAAGCTGTCGGGCGAGGAAGCGGAACTCCTCGCGCAGTTCGCGGCGCTCCGTGGAGAAGCGGTCGCTCCGGCCAAGGACCACGGCTTCTTCTCCCGCATTCGTTCCGCCTTTCAGTAGTGCCCCCGCGACAATTCGGGTGGGCCGCCGCGGCCGGTGCCGCGGCCCATGTGTTCGTCGCGGACCTTGCCGACGAGTGCGTCGTCCAGGGCGACGACGGGCACCATTTGCAGCGCGTTCGGCGCCTGCGTGCGGGTGAGGCCGTGACCGCAGCCAACGGCAGCGGCGGGTGGCGCTCGTACGAGATCTCACGGGTGGAACCGGGAACGGTGCACCTGGTGGCGACGGCGCCCGCCCGAGACGAACCGCAGACCGTGCCGCAGTGCTCGGTGGCGGTCGCATTGACCAAAGGAAGCGGCCTCGACGATGTCGTTGCGTCGCTCACCGAACTCGGCGTTTCGCGCATTGAACCGCTGCGCAGCGCGCGCAGCGTCGTGCGGTGGGACGACGCCCGAGGGCGTGCGGCGGTGGGGCGTTGGCAAGAGATCGCGCGGGAGGCCGCGATGCAGTCGCGACGGGCACGGGTGCCGGAGGTGGCACCGCTACGCGATTTCGCCTCGTTGCGCGACCGCGCCGATCTCGTTCTTGCAGACCGTGCCGGTGTGGCGGCGGGCGCCCTCGCCGCGCCTGCGGGCGGCATATGGACCGTGGTCGTAGGACCCGAAGGAGGGTTCGCCCCCGAAGAGCTCACGCTCCTCGGCGCCGCCGTGCGGGTGGCGGTCGGGCGCCATGTTTTACGCGCCCAAACCGCGCCTCTCGCCGTGGTCGCTGCCCTGACACTGAGTACAACGACTGTGCCTGATGTCGTGAATTGAGGATGCGGTGTTCCGTGTGGGGAAACAGAGAAGCATGACTTTCACGGAGCGTGCTGGTACTCTCCGCCGGAAGTCACATGGGCGCTGGGGGTTAGGGAGCAACTCGGTGGCTACCGGAGTACGAGTCGGCGAACGATTGCGGGCAATTCGTCGCCAAAAGGGTTTGTCATTGCACGACGTCGAGGCGCGCTCGAACCTCGAATTCAAGGCGTCCGTGCTCGGAGCATACGAGCGAGGCGAGCGGGCGATCTCCGTCCCCCGGTTATTGCGGTTGTCGGAGATCTACGAAGTTCCCTCGGACCAGTTGCTGCCGCGTGAACTGGCCGACGGTGGCGAAATCAGCCTCGTCGACCCGGGCGGCGTCGCGACACCGGTCGACCTCAACGCGGGCTTCACGATCGATCTGATCCGTCTGCACGAGCTCGACGACCCGGACGCGCAGATCCTCTCGCGCTACGCGACGACGATCCAGCTCGAACGCCAGGACTTCAACGGTCGGTTGCTCACTATTCGTCGCGACGACCTGCGAATCCTCGCTGCGGTGCTGGGCCGGTCGATCGACGAGCTCGGGGCTCGCTTCGAGCAGCTCGGGTTGCGAGCCGGCGCGAACGCCGGCGCTCACACCTGAACCTGAACACTGTCGAAACCACCCGAAGGCGCGACCGCCGAAGGCGGTAGCCTGGCGGGGCATTGGTCTCTTCTTCTTCCGCGTCCGCGCAGGTCAAGATCCTGGTCCCGGGCAACCACCTCATGGTCGGTTTGCTCGGCCAACGTGATGAACTGCTGCGCCTTGTCGAGGCCGCGTTCCCGGTTCAGATCCACGTGCGCGGCAACGAGATCACCATTACCGGCGACGAGCGGGAAGCCGATCGGGTCGGGCGGTTGTTCGAAGAGTTGGTCGTGCTACTCGAGCAGGGCCACGAGATCGACCGTGAGAATTTGGGCCGTTCCATCGACATGCTGAAAGCCGATCAACGGCCTACCCAGGTGCTCACCACCGAAGTGGTGCGCGGGCGCAAGAGTGTGCGCCCGAAGACGGCGGGCCAGAAGCAGTACGTCGACGCGGTCATGGAGAACACGATCACCTTCGTGATCGGCCCGGCCGGCACCGGCAAGAGCTACCTCGCGGTCGCGCTCGCGGTGCAAGCGCTACAGGCACGCGACGTGAATCGCATCATCCTCACACGCCCGGCAGTGGAAGCCGGCGAGCGACTCGGTTTCCTGCCCGGCGACATGCTGGCCAAGGTCGACCCGTACCTGCGTCCGCTGTACGACGCGCTCTACGACATGCTCGATCCTGAAGTGGTCGCGCGTCTCATGGACCGCGGCACGATCGAAGTGGCGCCGCTCGCCTACATGCGCGGCCGCACACTCAACGACTCGTTCATCATCCTCGACGAAGCACAGAACACGACGCCCGAGCAGATGAAGATGTTCCTCACGCGCTTGGGCTTCGGTTCGAAAGCCGTCGTTACCGGCGACGTCACGCAGATCGACCTCCCCGAAGGTCGCGGTCGCTCGGGGTTGTTGCAGGTGCGCAACGTGCTCGACGGCATCGACAGCTTGCAGTTCGTCGAGCTCGGTTCGAGCGATGTCGTCCGGCACCGGATCGTGCAGGACATCGTCGACGCGTACGAGCGTCACGAAGCGCCGCCGGCCCAAACCTGATGACCGGTCCGGGGCATGACGAAGACGACGAGGGCGGCGTTTTTGGCGCGAACGAGCAGAACGACATCGATATAGACGTGACCCGGTATGTCCGTCTCGCCCGGGTCGTGCTGGAGTCGGAACGAGTCACCCTCGACGCCGAGATGTCGCTTCTGTTCGTCGACGAAGCGACGATCGCGGAGTTGAACGAGCGGTTCCTCGGCTACGAAGGCCCCACCGACGTGCTGTCGTTCCCGATGGACGACGAATTGCCGCCGGCCGGTCGCCAGCCCGATCAGGGCGGACGCGGGCCGGGTTCGCCCGCCGACCCCGGCGAACCGCCGTCAGTGCTGGGCGACGTGGTGGTGTGCCCGGCGGTTGCCGGGCGCCAGGCGCAGGAGCGGGGCGCGACCCTCGACGACGAGATGTCGCTGCTGGTGGTGCACGGTGTGCTCCACTTGTTGAACTACGACCACGCAGAGCCCGAAGAAACGGCGCTGATGCGCCGACGAGAACAAGAGTTGCTCGCGAAATTCCGCGAGGCTGAAGAAAGAAGCTGATGCCTCCACATCCGGCTACTTTGCGCGCCATGCCGCCCGGCGGGTGTTCGCAATGAGCGGTTCTGCCTGGGTGATCTTCGCGATTGCGGCGCTGTTCGTGCTCGCCGCGTTGCTCGCCGCCGCCGAAACCGCCTTCCTGCGCATGAACCGCGTGCGAGCGCTCACGCTCGAGGACGAGGGCAAGAAGGGCGCGAGCCGCCTGGTGCGCATGCTCGACGCGCCCGAACGCACCGTGAACTCGGTGACCTTGCTCGCGCTCGCGTGCCAAGTCATCACCGCCAACCTGCTCGGCATCCTGATCGGCGCGAGAGCCGGCCTCGCCTTCGTGGTGCTCGGCGTGTTCCTCAACGTCGTCGTGTTCTTCATGTTCGGTGAAGCGGCCCCGAAGACGTGGGCGGTGCAACACACCGACGAAGCCGCGCTGCGCACTTCGGGATTCCTCTGGTTCCTCACGAACTTCCCACCGCTGCGCTGGCTCGTGCGCGTGCTGCTCGGCATCGTGAACGTCGTTCTCCCCGGCAAGGGTTTGCAGTCGGGTCCGTTCGTCACCGAAAACGAAATCCGCCAGATGGCCGACGTCGCCGCCGAAGGCGCGGCGATCGAAACCGAAGAGCGGGAGTTGATCCACTCGATCTTCGAGTTCGGCGACACCGTCGTGCGCGAAGTGATGCGGCCCCGTCCTGATCTCATCGCGGTGGAGGTCGAGGCCACCGTCGAAGAAGCGATCAACGTGGCTATCAACGCGGGGTTCTCGCGCATTCCGGCCTACACCGAGACGATCGACAACGTCGTCGGGCTCATCTTCTTGAAGGACCTCGCGGCGCGCGCGGCCGCGGGCGAGGGCAACGAGCCGGTCAGCAACAGCTTGCGTCCGGCGCACTTCGTGCCCGAGTCGAAGCGTGTGGCGGAACTCATGCGCGAGATGCAACGCGAGAAGTTCCACATGGCCGTCGTCGTCGACGAGTACGGCGGCACCGCGGGCGTGGTCACGATGGAAGACCTGCTCGAGGAGATCGTCGGCGAGATCACCGACGAGTACGACATCGAAGAACCACAACTCGAACGCCTTCCCGACGGCACGTTGCGCGCTCCGGGTCGCACGCCGATCGACGACGTGAACGAAGAACTCGACGCCGACCTTCCGCACGAGGAGTGGGACACGGTCGCCGGATTGGTGTTCTCCACCCTCGGGCATGTCCCGGCGGAGGGGGAGTGTCTCGACTTCGGCGGGTTCGAGTTCTGCGCCGAGCGCGTGCAGGGCCGTCGGATCGTGTCGGTGCTCGTGAAACCGGTGCCTCAGGCCGCCGACGAACAAATCGCAGTCGGGTGAGCGACACCGAACCGACGTTCCTCTCTGGCTTCGTGTCGCTGGTCGGGCGTCCGAACGTCGGCAAGTCCACCCTCGTCAACCAGCTCGTCGGCCGGAAGGTGTCGATCGTCTCCGACCGTCCCCAGACCACCCGCAGCCAGATCCGTGGCGTCCGGACCACCGCGACGAGCCAGCTCGTGTTCGTCGACACGCCCGGCATCCACAAGCCGCGCACCCTGCTCGGGGAGCGCTCCAACGACCGGGCGCTCGCGACCCTTTCCGAAGTCGACGTCGTCTGCTTCATGGTGGAAGCGAACGCGCCGCTCGGCCGCGGCGACCACTACATCGCCGAACTCGTGCAGCAGGTGCAAACGCCACGGGTGTTGGTGGTGAACAAGACCGACGTCGCGTCGAAGACGGCAGTGTTCGATCACCTGGCGCGCGCCGCGGACGAATTCGGCGAGTTCGACGCGTACGTGCCGCTCTCGGCGGCGACGGGCGAAGGCGTGGACGCGCTGGTGCACGAACTCGAAGCGCGCATGGAGCCAGGACCGCACTACTACCCCGAGGGGGTAGTGAGCGACCAGCCCGAATCGGTGCTCGCCGCCGAGTTGGTGCGCGAGAAGCTGCTCGCCATGGCACGCGAGGAGTTGCCGCACTCGATCGCCGTCACCACCGACGAGTTCGAGGAGCGCGAAGGACGCGACGGCCCCGTGCTCGCGTTCCATATCGTGATCCGTGTTGAACGGACCTCGCAGCGTGGCATTGTGATCGGCCGGGGCGGCTCGGTGCTCAAGGAAGCCGGTACCGCCGCCCGCAAGGAACTCGAAGCGCTGCTCGGCGTGCAAGTGCACCTCGAGACCCGAGTGAAGGTCGACCCCGACTGGCAGCGACGGGCCCACGCGCTCGACCGCCTCGGGCTCTAACTCCCACTCCCGGCGACCTGCACAAACGCGCATTCGCGTCATTGATCGACAGAGTTGCCTGGCGCGGAACCGGCCGCTGTAGAGTCGCCGCGGCTTGGCTGCGCATGCACGTCCACGTCCGCACGGTCACGGACAGGAAGGGCACATGTTCGATCGCATTCGACGAGTGATTCGTCGCGGGCCTGTCGCGGTAGGAGCGACGACGCTCGCGGTATTGCTCGCGGGCTGTGCGAAGCAGGCGCCCGACAAACAGCAGAACGCGCTGAGGCCCGACGGCCCGGCCGCGCACAAGATCCTGCAGCTCACGACGCCGTTCTTCTGGCTCGCAGTCGTGATCGGCATCGGTGTGGTGGGTGCGACGATCGTCCTCGCGATCAAGTTCCGCGAACGGCCGGGCGAGGAACGCAATCCCAAGCAGATCCACGGCCACAGCGCGCTCGAGATCTCCTGGACGATCATCCCTGCCTTGATCCTGGCGGTGATGGGCGTATTCACCGTGTCGACGATCTTCGACCTCTCGAAGGAACCGAAGGGCGCGAACGTCGTCCACATCAACGTCACCGGCAAGCAGTGGTGGTGGGAGTACGACTACACCGACGCGAGCGGCACGAAGCTCCAGTTCACGACGGCGAACGAGATGCACATCCCGGTGAACACGCCGGTGTTCCTGCGGATCACCGCAGCGGACGTGATCCACTCGTTCTGGGTGCCGAACCTCGCGGGCAAGAAAGACGCGGTGCCCGGCCGCACCGACTACCTCACGATCCAGGGCAGCAAGATCGGTGAGTTCGCGGGGACGTGCGCGGAGTACTGCGGTCTCTCGCACGCCAACATGCACCTGAAGGTGTTCGTGCAAACCCGCGCCGACTACGACGCGTGGGTCGCGACGCAGAAGACCACGCCGCCGAAATTGGCGAGCTATGTGAAGGACCAGACGGGTCCGGTCGCCGGCTACGCGTGCACCAGTTGCCACGCCTTCGCCGGCAGCGGTGCCGGCTCCGCGGCAACGCGTGGCCCGAACCTCTCCCACCTCGGCGACCGCACCACGTTCGCGGGTGGCACCTACGACCTCACCCTCGACAACCTCACGAAGTGGATCTATGACGCGCCGAGCCGCAAGCCCATGGAGCAAGGACCCGATCCGAAGAACCCACGGGTCGGGATGCCCAACTTCTCGAAACTGGGTATGACCGAAAGCCAAGCTCGAGACATCGCGACGTCGCTGTTGTGCGATACCGCGAGCAACCCCTCCAAGTTCACGGGGTTGACGTGCCCATGACCACCACCGACCGCAACTGGTCCTACGGAGAAACCCGATGACCACGGTTGACAACGCGATTGCCCTTCGTCCGGCGCGCCAGATTCGCTGGCTGGAACGACCGAAACGCACCACCGGCGTGTGGAGCTGGTTCACGACGGTCGACCACAAGAAGATCGCGATCATGTATGGCACGACCGCGCTGCTCTTCTTCCTGGCCGGCGGCATCGAAGCGCTGCTGATCCGTCTGCAGCTCGCTCGTCCCGACGGCACGGTGCTCACCGCGAACCAGTACAACCAGTTGTTCACGATGCACGGCACCACGATGGTGTTCCTGCTCGGGATGCCGCTCGCCGCCGCGTTCGGTAACTACCTCATCCCGCTGATGATCGGCGCGCGCGACGTCGCGTTCCCCCGCCTGAACATGCTCGGCTACTGGGTGTTCGTCTTCGGCGGCCTGTTCATCTACTCGAGCTTCTTCCTCGGCGGCGCGCCGAACGGTGGGTGGTTCGGCTACACGCCGCTCACGAGTACGCCGCTCGCGCAAGGGTTTCTCCCGGGACGCGGCCCCGACTTCTGGGCGGTCGGGCTGATCATGCTCGGCATCGGCTCCGTCGCGACGGCGCTGAACTTCATCGTCACGATCCTGAATATGCGCGCGCCGGGCATGACCCTCATGCGCATGCCGGTGTTCGTGTGGATGATGCTCGTGGTCGCGTTCCTCACGGTGTTCGCGATGCCCCCGGTGACCGCGGCGCTCATCGAGGTGTACATGAGCCGCAACTTCGGGGCGAACTTCTTCAACCCCGCTGCCGGCGGCGATCCGCTCTTGTATCAACACCTTTTCTGGATCTTCGGGCATCCCGAGGTGTACATCCTGATCTTGCCGGGGATGGGCATCGTCTCCGAGATCCTCCCCGTGTTCTCGCGCAAGCCGTTGTTCGGCTACGCGGTTGTGGTGTTCTCGGGGATCGCGATCGGCTTCCTCGGTTGGGGTGTGTGGGTCCACCACATGTTCGCCACCGGACTCGGCCCGGTCGCGGTCTCGGCGTTCTCCTTGTCGACGATGCTCATCGCGGTGCCCACCGGCGTGAAGATCTTCAACTGGCTCGGCACGATCTGGGGCGGCGCGATCCGGCTGAAAACACCGATGCTCTTCGCGCTCGGGTTCATCGCGCAGTTCACGATCGGTGGCCTGTCGGGTGTCATGCACTCGATCGTGCCCTCCGACTGGCAGCAGACCGACACCTATTTCGTCGTCGCCCACTTCCACTACGTGCTCTTCGGCGGCCTGGTGTTCGCGATCTTCGGCGGCCTGCACTACTGGCACCCCAAAGTGTTCGGCAAGATGCTGAACGAGGCCATGGGCAAGACCTGTTTCTGGCTCATGGTGATCGGCTTCAACCTCACCTTCTTCCCGATGCACTTCCTCGGGTTCCAAGGCCAGCCGCGCCGTACCTACACGTACGCCAAGGGCTTCGGTTGGGAGACGCTCAACCTGCTCGCCACGGTCGGCGCGTTCATCATCGCCCTCGCCGTGCTCACGTACCTCGTGAACGTGATCTACACGATGCGGCGCGGCCCGATCGCGTCCGCCGACCCGTGGGACGCCCGCAGCCTCGAGTGGATGACCTCGAACCCGCCGCCCGAGTACAACTTCGCCGAGATCCCGATCGTGACGCACCGCGACGAGTTCTGGCACCGCAAGTACACCGAAGACGACGAAGGTCGCTTGGTGCGCCTGCCGGCCGGCGCCGCGATCGACGTTGAAGATCCCGCGACGCAGCACGGTGGCGATGGTGATGGCGGCGGCGACGGCGCGCATGGCGGCGGTCACGGCATCCACATGCCGTCCCCGTCGATCTTCCCGATGTTCGTCGGCCTCGGCTTACCGGTGATCGGATATGGCTTCGTGTTCAAGAACTGGTGGATCCTCGGCGTGGGCGTCGCGCTCCTGCTCTTCGCCGTGACCGGCTGGGCCTACGAGCCGCCGACCGAGGAGGCCGTAGGCGCATGACTGACTTGACTGACAAGTCACTCGTCGCTGCCGGCGCCGCGCTCGAGCATGTCGATACGCACGCGGGACACGAGACGAACCTCGGCGTCACCAACGCCAAGCTCGGCTTCTGGATGTTCCTGTCGTCGGAGGCGCTGTTCTTCGGCGCGTTCATCTCGACCTACTTCCTTTACCGCGGCCGCGACTCCTACTTCTTGAAGGGCCCGACCCCGAAAGAGCTGTACAACATCCCGTTCACATCGGTGACGTCGTTCATCCTGCTGATGAGCTCGCTCACGATGGTGCTGGCGCTCTACGCAATCCAGCACGGCGATCACCGGCGCTTTCGGATCTGGATCATGGCCACCGCGCTGTTCGGGCTCACGTTCATCGGCGGCCAGGTGTTCGAGTTCACCGAGTTCTACCGGCAAGGCCTGCACCTCCAGACGAACCTGTTCGGCACCACGTTCTTCACGCTCACTGGTCTGCACGGCGCGCACGTGACGGTCGGCATCATCTGGCTGCTGTCGCTGTACAGCCGTTCGGTACAGGGAAAGCTGGGAACGGAACAGGCCGAAGCGGTGGAGATCGCCGGTCTCTACTGGCACTTCGTCGACATCGTCTGGATCTTCATCTTCACTGCCATCTACCTGGTGCCGGCGCACTGATCACGGGGGTTCTGTGAGCGACGAGAACAGCGCCGAGAACGGCTCCGACACCACCGACGTCGAAGCCGCGGGTGCCAACGGTGGCGCGGTCATGACCCGCGACGCCGAGAGCGCCGACGTCGCGACGCGACCCGACCAGGTGCTGATGTTGCCGGGTGAGGTGAAGCCGCACCCCACGCCGCGCCAGTACGTGCTGATCGCGGTGGTGCTCGTCGTGATCACCGGGTTCGAGATCGGCGCGTCCTACCTCGACGGCGACATCAACTCCACGCTCCTGATCGGTCTGCTCGCCGTGATGGCGGCGATCAAGTTCGTCTTGGTCGTGTCGTGGTACATGCACCTTCGCACTGACCTGAAGGTGTTCCGCCGGGCGTTCGTGGTCGGGCTATTCCTCGCGGGCTTCGTGTATATGGTCGCGTTGACAAGCCTGCACCTGTTCAACTCGGGGAAGGGCGCGCGCTAGCGATGCTCGCCGCGCACGTCGCGTTCCCCGCGTGGGAGCCGCACCCCGACGTGTGGCTCTTGGTGGGCATGCTCGTGGCGGGATACGCGACCGCGATCGTGCGGATCGGCCCGCTGCGGACGCCGGCCGGCAAAGCGCCGGTCAGCGCGTTCCAAGCTTCGTGCTTCGGCGCCGGCGCGCTCGCGTTGCTGGTCGCCTCCGACTGGCCGGTACACGATCTCGGCGAGCGGTACCTGTTCTCGGTGCACATGGTGCAGCACCTCACGTACTCGCTGGTCGCCGCACCGCTGCTCTTGCTCGGTACGCCCACATGGCTGGCCCGGATGCTGCTGTCGCCCCCGGCGTTGTTGCGCACGGTGCGGGCGCTGTGCCGGTTGATACCGGCGACGATCATCTTCAATCTCGTGGTCATCGTCACGCACGTGCCGGCGGTGATGAACGTCGTGTTGCACCACGCGCTCGCGCACTTCTTCATCCACGCGGTGATCCTCATCTCGGCGCTCATTGTGTGGATGCCGCTCGTCAGCCCACTCCCCGAGGTGCCGCGCTTCCACCCGCTGATGCGGATGTTGTTTCTCTTCCTGCAGTCGATCGTCCCCACGGTGCCCGCGTCGTTCCTGACGTTCGGCGACCACCCGCTGTACCACTTCTACGAAACCGTGCCTCGCCTGTGGAACATCACGGCCTTGCACGACATGCAATACGCCGGCTTGATCATGAAGATCGCGGGCGGCGTCATATTGTGGGTGGTGATCGGAATCGTCTTCTTCCGCTGGTACGCCGACGAAGAGGAAGGCGAACACCGTCCGCACCGCGCCTCCCGTGATCTCGATCGCGAACTCCGTGAACTCATGAGGTTGAACGAACGATGACAACCGACGAAGAGACGCCGCGCCAGGCCATCGGGCCGGGCGACGCGCATCGAGCGCATCCCTACCGCGAGCGCTACGTCATCCCGTTCATCTTCCCGTTGATGATCGTCGTCGGGGTCGTGTTCTTCGTGCTGAACGTGTCGCGCATCTTCCTCGCCAGCAAAGGCACCGCGGCGCTCGTCATCGCCTCCACGATCACGGCACTCATCCTCTTCGGTGCGGCCGCGCTGTCGTCGGCCGAGAAAATGCGCACGTCGTCGGTCGGGTTGATCCTCGTCGGCTCGTTGGTTGTGTTGAGTGGCGGCGGCTGGGTCGTGGTCGGCCACGCCGAGGAGCACAAGGTCGCGGCGATCGTGCTCGGCCCGCCCATCGACAGCCTTGAAGTGACCGTGCCGGCCGGCCAGCTCGCGTTCTCGGCCGACAAGAAGGAAGTCGCGGCCGCCCCATCCGGCATGTCGGTGATCCAGGTCAAGTACCACGACGCGGGCGCGGGTCAGCACACGCTCGCGTTCGACGACCCCACCGTGGTGTGGACCATCCTCGCGATCGGCAATGCGGGTCAGGTGGACACCGAGAGCGCCGGCTTCCCGAAGCCCGGCACGTACACGTACTTCTGCACGATCCCAGGCCACCGCGCCGCGGGCATGCAGGGCACCGTCACGGTGACTGCGAGCGTGAAGCCGAAGAAAGTGCCGGCCGGCGGCGCCGCCACCACCACATCCGGCGCCTGACTCCCGGGTCGCACGCGCCCTGCCCCATGCTCGGTTGTTGCACTTATGCCCCCGTTCGGGGGCATAACTGCAACAACCCGGCGGGTGGGGCGCTGGCGCTCGCCGCGCCTAGGGCACTCGCACCGTGAGGGCTTGGGGTCGGGCTTCCATCACTGCGGGTAAGGGCCCGACGCGTTCACCGTCGGCGTACACGTCCATCGCCCCCGACCCGTCGCGCGACTCGATCGTCACGTGCGTGCCGCGATGCACCTGCACCGCCGGGTGGCTCACGTGGGTTCCCCGGAACACGCGAGGAAAGGTGCGTAGTAATGCGAACGGCGACATCGCGCCGACGAGGGTGACGTCGAGCAGGCCGTCGTCCATGCGCGCACCGGGCGTGATCTTCATACCGCCCGCGTACGCCGGGCCATTGCCGACGGCGACGAGCCACGCATCGAGGTCGAAGATGTGGTCGTCGATCGTGACCCGAAACGGATGCGGCCGGTACACGGCCAGCGTGCGAAACACCGCCGCGACGTAGAGCGTCGTGCCGCGCAAGCGGGTGACCGTGTTCGCCCACCGGTTCGCTTCGGCGTCGAACCCCGTCGCGGTGACGCACGTGAACAAGCGACCGTTGACCGACCCGAGATCGACCACCTTGTCGGTGCCGTGTTCGAGCGCGTCGATCGCGATGAGGGGATGCCGGGTGTCGTAGCCCAGCACGCGCGCGAAGTCGTTCCCGGCGCCCGTCGGGATGATCGCAAGTTTCCGGCCGCGTTCGGCGGCCACGCCCGCGACTTCGCTGACCACGCCGTCACCCCCGCACGCGACGATGTCGTACCCGTCGTCGGCCGCCGCGTGCGCCAGGCGCGTCGGTTCGCCGGGCGCCTTCGAAACCTCGACGCTCGTGTCGGCCGCGCTCTTCGCCAGCGCGCCGGTCAGGTCGGGCAAGAGGCGCTGGGTTCGGCCCCGCCCCGCCGCCGGGTTCACGATCACGCGCCAAGCCATTGCGAGCGGACACTACCGAAGCCGCGACGAAGGTCGAGGAACGTCGAGGTTCTGTCGAGATCGCCGCGCGCAACGCCTCACTCCCGGCACCCGCAAGTAGCGTGCCCCCGTGGCCGGACTCGATCTCGCGCGCATTCCTGCGCACGTCGCGGTCGTGATGGACGGCAACGGCCGGTGGGCACAACAGCGGGGCCTGAAGCGCACCGACGGGCACGCGGCGGGGGAGGAGGCGCTGTTCGACACCGTCGACGGCGCCCTCGACATCGGCTTGAAGTGGCTCACCGTGTTCGCGTTCTCCACCGAGAACTGGCGCCGGCCGCTCGACGAGGTGCGCTACCTGATGGGGTTCAACGAGCGGCTGTTGTTGAACCGCCGGGACGACCTGAATCGGCGCGGGGTGCGGGTGCGCTTCATCGGCCGGCGGCACGGTCGCGTGCCGGGAAGGGTGCGGAAACGCATCGACGAGACCGAAGCGCTCACCCAAGGCAACCGGCGCATGACCCTCACCTTCGCGTTCAACTATGGCGGGCGCGCCGAGTTGGTCGACGCCGCCCGGTCGATCGCGAAGAGCGTCGCCGACGGTTCGCTCAAGCCCGACAAGATCGACGACCGCGTGCTCGCGCGCCACCTCTACGCGCCCGACATGCCCGACCCCGACCTACTCGTGCGCACGTCGGGAGAGTTCCGTATCTCCAACTTCTTGCTGTGGCAGCTCGCGTACTCCGAGCTCGTGTTCACCGACGTGCTCTGGCCCGACTTCCGCCAGGCGAACCTGTTCGAGGCGATCGCCGAGTTCCAGAACCGCAATCGACGGTTCGGCAGCGTGTGACGCCGTAGCCTTGGCGCGGTGAGCGGCCTCTATCGAGACTCGGGTGTCGTGCTCCGCACGATCAAGCTCGGCGAGGCTGACCGCATCATCACCGTGTTCACGCAGGGAAACGGCAAGGTGCGCGCGGTCGCGAAGGGCGTGCGCAAGACCACCAGCAAGTTTGGTGCGCGCCTCGAACCCACGACCCATGTCGCGTTGCAGTGTTACCGCGGTCGCGAACTCGACGTCGTCACGCAGGCGGAAACGATCGAAGCGAACCGCGCGCTGCGCGAGGGCTATGGGTTGCTCACGCACGCAATACCGATGCTCGAGGCCGTCGACCAGGTGGCGCAGGAGCGGGAGCCGAATCCCGCGCTCTATCGGATGCTCACCGGTGCGTTGCGCACGTTGGCGACAACCCGCAGCCCGGTGGTGACACCCGCGTTCTTTTGGAAGTTGTTGTCGCTCGAAGGCTTCCATCCGCTGCTGGATGCGTGCGCTCGATGTAGCGAAAACGACGCGCCGCTCGTTGCGTTCGACGCGGATGATGGTGGGATGCTTTGCGCGCCGTGCGCGCGAGGAGGGGGCCGCCCGGTGTCGCCGGCGGCGTTCGACGTGCTCCAGCGGATGCTTGGCGGCGGGCTCAACAGCGTGCTTGCCGATCCGGCCGGGCCGGCCGTCGGCGAAGTCGAACGCTTGGCAGTCACGGTGTTGGAACACCACATCGAGCGTCGCCTGCGCTCGGCCACGCTCCTCTGAGCGGGAGGCCGCCCGGTAGCCTGGCGCGCTATGGCTAAGGCCGACGCGCTCAACAGTGTCGTAAATCTTGCGAAGCGACGTGGCCTCGTGTTCCCGTCTTCGGAGATCTATGGCGGTTTCCGATCGACCTGGGACTACGGCCCCGTCGGCGTGCTGCTGAAGCGCAACGTCAAAGAGGCGTGGTGGCGCACGATGGTGCAGCTGCGCGACGACATGGTCGGCCTCGACGCGGCGATCCTCATGGCGCCGAAGGTGTGGGAAGCAAGCGGTCACATCGCCACCTTCACCGACCCGTTGGTCGACTGTAAGAGCTGCAACGAACGGTTTCGCGCCGACCAACTGCCGGCGTCGGGTGCGTGCCCGAACTGCGGCGCGAAGGGTTCGTTTACCGAGGCCCGCCAGTTCAACTTGATGTTCAAGACGTTCGTCGGCCCGGTTGAAGATGACGCGTCGGTTGCGTACCTGCGGCCGGAAACCGCGCAGGGCATCTTCGTGAACTTCAAGAACGTGCAAACCACGATGCGACGCAAGCCGCCGTTCGGTATCGCGCAGATCGGCAAGTCGTTCCGCAACGAGATCACGCCGGGCAACTTCACGTATCGAACGCGCGAGTTCGAACAGATGGAGATGGAATACTTCGTACCGCCCGGTGAGGGCGAGCGTTGGTTCGAGTACTGGTGCAACGAACGCTTCCGTTGGTACACCGAATACGGAATTCCCGAATCGATGTTGCGTCTGCGTCCGCATGATCCCGAAGAGCTGTCGCACTATTCGGCCGGCACCGCCGACGTCGAGTTCCAATACCCGTGGGGTTGGGGCGAACTCGAAGGCATTGCGAACCGCACCGATTACGACCTCACCCAGCACGCGAAGTTCTCGGGCGAAGACCTCACCTACTACGACCAGGAGAGCGGCACCCACTACGTGCCGCACGTGATCGAACCGGCGGCCGGTGCCGATCGGGCCACGCTCGCGTTCTTGCTCGCGGCCTACGACGAGGATGAGGTACGAGGTGAGAAGCGCACCGTGCTTCGTCTCGACAAGCGCCTCGCCCCGTACAAGGCGGCGGTACTCCCGCTGTCGCGGAACGAGAAACTGTCGCCCACGGCGCGCGACGTCGCGACCATGCTCCGACCGCACTTCCAGATCGATTACGACGATGCCAGCAGCATTGGCAAGCGGTACCGCCGTCAGGACGAAGTCGGTACGCCGTTCTGCGTGACGGTCGATTTCGACTCGCTCGACGACAACGCAGTGACGGTGCGCGAGCGTGACACGATGGAACAGGACCGAGTTCCGATCCCGGACCTCGTCGCGTACCTCCGGGAGCGTCTCGCCTCATCATGAGTGAGCGTGGCGAGGCCGGTTACCACCAAAGTGCGAACGTGGCCCGAGCGGCCCGGCGCGCCAGCGCCTGGAGCGGGAAAGCATGAGTGACGACTACTACGAGCTTTTAGGCGTCGATCCGGGCGCCGGCACCGACGAGATCCGCGACAAATACCGCCAACGTCGCAGCGACATCGATGCGAAGGGCACCGACGCGTCACGTTCGGAGTCGGCGGAACTGAATCGCGCGTGGAACGTGCTCTCCGACCCGTACCAGCGCGGCCGCTACGACGCGGCGCGCGACTCGGGTGGTGATGGTGCGGTCGCGACCGACGACATCGAGATCGTCGACGAGCCGGAGTTCCGTGCCGCGCCGCCCCGGCGGCGTGGATTGTTCGGCGGCGCCGCGCAATCTCGTCAGTCCCGTGCGGGCGCCACGCCACCGCCGCCCACGATCGAACTGCCGGCCGGCCAGCACTTCGCCGAAACCCGTCCCCGAGTCACCGCGATGGTCATCGACGTTGTGATGCTCGCGGTCCTGTTCGTCGGTGTGCAGGTTGGTGTCGGAGCTCTCGAACGTCACTTGCACCCCCGCGAGGTCAAAGTCGCGCAAGTCGCAAACGACCGGCTCAGCGTGGCGAGGCAGCAAGCCACGACCGCCGACAGTGCGGCGACCAAAGCCGACACCCGTCTCAAGGACGTGCAGAAGAGCGGACCTGCGTCGCAACTCGCGGCCGCTCGATCCGCCGCCGAGAAAGCCGATGCTCGCAAGCGCACTGCCGATAGCGCGCTGACCAAAGCGCAGGACACGTACAACAAAGCGGAGCGAAAGTTCTACAACCTCCGGCTCGGGTTCATGATCGGCTTCTTCGTCGTCGGGTGGTTGTTGCTCACGGTGCCGAGCGCGCTCACCGGTCAGACGATCGGAAAGCGCATTCGTCATGTCAAAGTCGTCCGCCAAGACGGCTCGCCCCTCGGGTGGTCCGGAGCGATCAGGCGTTACGGGTTGTTGGCGGCAGTCACCTTCGCGCTCTTCGTCGCGTGCTTGGGGCCATACGCGGGCCTCGTCGTGATCGCGGTACTCGCCGGATGGATGCGCAACCCGAACCGGCAAGGTCTGCACGATCGCCTCGCCAAGACGGTCGTGATCGACGCGTCCTGAGCCCTTGCCTACCGGGTTGCTCGGTAGGCTCCATTCCGAGAAATCGCCATTGCCGGAGGCCGTTATGCCGAAGTACGTCTACGCGTTCGAGGAGGGCTCGAAAGAGCAGAAGTTCCTGCTCGGGGGCAAGGGGGCCAACCTTGCCGAGATGACGAACCTCGGGCTTCCGGTACCGCCTGGGTTCACCATCAGCACCGATGCGTGCAAGGCGTACATGAACGCGGAGAACACGCTTCCCGACGGCCTGCTCGACGAAGTGGGCGCGGCGCTGAGCGCGCTCGAGAAGAAGATGGGCAAGACGCTCGGCGACGCGACCGATCCGCTGCTCGTGTCCGTCCGTTCCGGTGCGCCGTTCTCGATGCCGGGAATGATGGACACAGTCCTCAACCTCGGGATGAACGACGCATCGGTTGGTGGTCTCGCAAAGCAGACCAACAACGAACGCTTCGCGTGGGACTCGTACCGCCGGTTCGTGCAGATGTTCGGCAAGATCGTGCTCGACGTGAAGGGCGACCTCTTCGAAGACGCGTTGCACGAGGCGCTCGACGCGAAGGGCTTGAAGGTCGACACGGAATTCACCGCCGAGGATCTCGCGGCGTTGGTCGACACCTTCAAAGCGATCGTGAAACGCGAAGCCGGCGTCGAGTTTCCGGCCGAACCGCGCGACCAGCTGCGTTACGCGGTGGAAGCGGTGTTCCGTTCGTGGAACGGGCGTCGCGCGCGCGACTACCGGCGGATGGAGAAGATCCCCGACGATCTCGGTACCGCCGTCAACGTGCAGACGATGGTGTTCGGCAACAAGGGCGAAGACTCCGGCACCGGCGTCGCGTTCACGCGCGACCCCGCGACCGGTGAGAACAAGCCCTACGGCGACTTCCTCACCAACGCGCAGGGCGAAGACGTCGTGGCCGGCATCCGCATCACCGAACCGCTCGACGCGATGGGGAACGACTTCCCCGAGTGCCATCAGCAGTTGATCGATGTGATGCACCTGCTCGAGGGTCAATACCGCGACATGTGCGATATCGAGTTCACGATCGAACAGGGACGCCTGTTCATCCTTCAGACGCGCGTGGGCAAGCGTTCGGCGGCAGCCGCGTTGCGGATGGCGGTCGAGATGGAGGGCGAAGGACTGATCGACAAGCGCGAGGCGGTGCTTCGCATCCAGCCCACGCAGCTCGACCAGCTGCTGCACCCACAGTTCGATCCGGAAGCGAAGTACGACGTGCTGGCGAAGGGCCTCAACGCCTCGCCGGGCGCGGCCGTCGGCAAGGTCTATTTCACCGCCGACGAAGCCGAACGACGCCACGAAGCGGGGGAGCGCGTGATCCTCGTGCGCCCCGAGACCTCGCCCGACGACCTGCACGGCATGATCGCCGCGGAGGGCATCCTCACGTCGCGCGGCGGGCTCGTCAGCCACGCGGCGGTCGTTGCCCGTGGCATGGGCACGCCCGCGATCTGCGGCGCCGAGGCCGTCGACATCGACCTGAAGGCGAAGCAATTCCGAGTGGGCGCCACCGTCGTGTCCGAAGGTGAGACCATCTCGATCAACGGCACGACCGGCGAGATCGTGATCGGCGAGGTGCCGGTGATCACGCCGGAGCCGACTGGTCCCTTCGGAGTGATCCTCGGCTGGGCCGACACCATGCGTCGCCTCGGCGTGCGCACCAACGCCGACCTCCCTGAAGACGCCCGCCGCGCGCGCGAGTTCGGTGCGGAAGGCATCGGCTTGTGCCGCACCGAGCACATGTTCCTCGGCGACCGGCTGCCGCTCATGCAGGCGATCATCCTCGCCGACACCGAGGAAGACGAGCGGGTTGCGCTCGACGGCCTGCTGGTGCAGCAGAAGAAGGACTTCATCGGCATTCTCGAAGCGATGGACGGCTTGCCGGTAACGGTGCGGCTTCTCGACCCGCCGTTGCACGAGTTCTTGCCACAGATCACCGAACTGGTCGAGAAGAACGCGCGCGGCGAACTCGACGAACACGAACTGAAGCTGATGAAGGCCGCGCAGAGCTGGCACGAGGTGAACCCGATGCTCGGCACCCGCGGGTGTCGCCTCGGGATTCTCAAGCCGGGTCTCTACCGCATGCAGGTGCGCGCGCTCATGGAAGCAGCGGTGGAACGCAAGCAGGCGGGCGGCGACCCGCGCGTCGAGATCATGATCCCGCTGATCGTTACGAAGTCGGAACTCGAACTACTGAACGACTGGGTGCGCGACGAAGCCGAGCAAGTGTTCAAGAACACCGGCACGCGGCTCGACTATCTCGTGGGCACGATGATCGAGACGCCGCGCGCCGCGCTCGTCGCCGACACCATCGCGTCGATCGCGGAGTTCTTCTCGTTCGGCACGAATGACCTCACCCAGATGGCGTACGGCTTCAGCCGCGACGACATCGAAGGTCGCGTCATGCCCCTCTACCTCGAGCGGAAGCTGTTACCCGCGAACCCGTTCGAAACCGTCGACCAAGACGGCGTCGGCAAGCTCATGGCGATGGCAGTCGACGCCGGCCGTGCCGTGCGACCCGACCTGAAGCTCGGCATCTGTGGTGAGCACGGTGGCGACCCGCGGTCGGTCGAGTTCTGCCACGGCCTCGGGCTCGACTACGTGTCGTGCTCCCCGTTCCGGGTACCCATTGCGCGGCTCGCCGCGGCGCATGCCGCGCTCGGCGCGGGCGGTCCCGGCTCCACCGCGTGAGTGTGCCGGCGCTGCTCGCGCTGAATGCCGCGGAGATCACCGAGTTCTTGAACGAAGTGTTCCCGGGCGCGATGGACGCGATGGTCATCGAAGACGTGCAGCCGAACGCGGCGCGCGTACGCATGCTGTATGCGCCGAATCGGTTACGGCCGGGCGGCACGATTTCGGGGCCGTCGTTGATGGCGTTGGCCGACACAGCGATGTGGGTCGCGTTGCTCGGCATGATCGGGCGCGTGCCGCTGTCGGTCACGTCGCATCTCGACATCGACTTCCTCCGGAAGCCCGCGCCGGCCGACGTGATTGGCCATGCCCGGTTGCTCAAGCTCGGTAAGCGCCTCGCGGTGGGAGACGTGTTGATGTACAGCGACACCGAAGACGTGCCGTGCGCGCGATCGTCGGTGACGTACGCGATCCCCCGGAATATGGCCGGATGACGCGGCGCGTCATTGGTGTGGTCGTGGCGCTGCTGATGTTCGCCGCGTGCGGCAGCGGATCGAAGAAGAGCGCGTCGCCAACCACATCGACCGTGACGCATCAGGTGAGAGTCTCCACGGAACCGCCGAGCAGCGTGCCGTCGAGCACGTCGACCCCCGACACGATCGCCAGCGGCGGTTGCACGGGACAGATCGGGTTCGCGGAAGCGGCGGGGGAGTGGGTCGCCTCCCACCTCCACATCACCGAAACGTTGACCGTTGC
>JAODBJ010000135.1 GCA_025463905.1 Actinomycetes bacterium | reverse complement strand
CGAAGATCGCGGCGGTGTTCGCGACTGGTGCGATGTCGTGGGATCAACTCCGTGCCCTCACCTATATCGCGACCCCCGACACCGACGGCCAGTGGGCGGGGGACGTGTCGACCCTCACCGTCGCGGGGCTGGAACTCCTCGCCCGTATGGCCCGGCGGGTGACGGGCGACGAGGCCCGGGAGCGGCACAAACGTCGTCGGTTGCATTGCGTCTTCGACGACCGTATTGGCATGACCCGCATCTTCGGGGTGCTGACCGGCGACGAAGGCATGGTCGTGAAAACGGCGTTGGAACGCCTCGCGGTCGGTGCGGCACCGGACCCGATCAGCGGCCATTACAACCCGGAAGGGTCGATGGCCGACGCGCTCGTCGAACTCGCCAGCACGTCCCTGTCCGACGACACCGACGCGGATCGGGCCACGATCGTGGTCCACGCCGACGCCGCGACGGTCACCGGTCAGCTCGAGGACGGCACCCCGGTCGCGGACGTCACCCTGTTACGCCATTTCTGCGACGCGCGGGTGCAGGTCGTGATCAACGGGATGGACGGCGAACCCCTCGGGGTCGGGCGCACGAGCCGGAACATCCCGCCGTGGCTGATGCGGCTCCTGCGCTATCGGGATCAGCAGTGCCGGTTCCCGGCCTGCCCGCGGCGGCGGTGGGTACACGCCCATCACCTGCACCATTGGATCAAGGGTGGCGCCACCGACCTCGCCAACCTCGTGTTGCTGTGCAATCACCACCATCATCTCGTCCACGAACACGGCTGGCATATCCGCGGCGACCCCAACGGGCCCATCCACTTCATCCGCCCCGACGGCACCACCCTGCACGCCAACCCGCCACCACTCCGCGACGACATCCGCACGCGCCTCTTCGACACCCAACGCATCCCCGCCTGAGCGCGACCTAACCCGGGCCGACGAAGTACGTTCCCCGCCCTATGGGACGACTCGAAGGACGCCGAGCCATCATCACCGGTGGGGGCGATAGCGAATCTGCCGGCGATGCGGCGGCGCTGGAGTTGCGCGAGGAGTTCGGCGTCGACACAAGTGAGTGATCCCACTCGTTGGTGTCCGAACTGCGGCGCCGAGTACCGGGCGAACTACACGGAATGCGCCGACTGTCATGTACCGCTGGTGAATGAGCAGCCGCCTCCTCCGGAGCCAGTTGAGCCCTTCGACTACGTCGACCACACCGAGATCGCCTACGACCTCTCCGACTGGAGTTCAGACAAGCGGCGCTCGATCGAGTTCCTTCTGAGCAACGCGCGCATCGCGTACCTGTGGGAGAACGGTCTCTTATACGTCAGCCATGCACACCAAGATGCCGTCGACGACATGGTCGACACACTCGAAGAAGACGAACCGCTCGAGTTCGACGACGACCCCGACGCAGGTGGCATCGAGGAACGCCGCGCCACCGGCCACGATCAGGTGGATGAACGCGAGCACATTGCGGGACCCGGGCGCAGGTTCGTCGGGTTCTTGGTCGACGGGTTCGCCGTTCAACTCGTGTGGTGGGCGGTGCTTTTCGTCATCGCTCGGCAGTCGGACTCCCTTCGCAACGTGACCCGCACGTGGTGGCTCGGTGCTCTCGTCATCGACGTCTACATCGTGTCGGCCGTGGCGCTCTGGGGACAGACCCTGGGAAAGCTCGCCGCGGGCACGCGAGTTGTCGCGTTCGACGATGGATCGCTGCCGGGTTGGCGACGTTCCATCATTCGCTTCTTGGTGCCGGCCGCGCCGTCCCCTCTGTTGTTCCTTTTGCGCCGGTCGCTCTTCGTGCTGGGGCCGCTCGTCAGCCTGGCGTGGACGATCGTCGTGTACGTCGGCGTGTTCACTGACCGATACCGCCGCGGGTTGCACGACCGCGCGGCCGGCACCGTCGTGATCGACACCGACTACCGGCGCCCCCGGCGGTCACCGATCGTGGAACGCCTCGCACGTGGGCAGCGGCTCGGGTAAATCGCCTTTGCCGGTGTTGTGCTCGGGCCAGTTCGCGGGCGGCAATCCGATCGGGCGTGCGAGCAGGGTCATGCTCCGGGCGCGACGAAGGGCTGACCGTCGAAGCGGTCGACGGCGGTGAACGACTCGACCGGGTTGCGGGTGAGCTTCCGCGGTTGTTTCAACGGCGCGCCCAACACGATCAGGGCGGCAACGGCGAACTCGTCGGGCACGTGGAGCAACGCTTTTACCGCGGGTTCGCGCGGGATCGGCATGGTGGTGATCACACCGGCCAAACCTTCTTCGCGCGCCGCGAGCAGGATGCTCCACGCGAACGGATAGATCGACGCGCCACCGACCAATGTGTAGCGCGGCAAGTTCTTGTCCATCGCGGCGAGCGCCCGGAGATCTGCGAGAAGGACGAGCATCACCGGCACTTCGTCGAGATGCTCGGCGAATCCGCCTTGTCCCTGGGCGGCGGTTTGCGCGATCGCTTGTGCCTGTGCGAGCGCACGTTCCTCGGCCGCTTCGTCGGTGATCGGCGCGAATGGCACCAGTCCCGCCGCGCGTTCCGCGAGGTATTCGTACCAACCGGGGAGGTAGAGGTCGCGCAAACCGGCGCGCACCGCCGGGTCACGTACGACGATCAGGTGCCAACCTTGCCGATTGCCGCCGCTCGGTGCGAAGCGCGCGTTGTCGAGGACGCGATAGAGCACGTCGTCGGGCACGGGATCGGGTCGGAAGGCGCGTACCGCGCCGGTGGTGCGAAGGACATCAAGGAGTTCCACGCGCCCAACCGTACGCGTTAGCTCGGGAGACGTCCTCCGGGCGCAAGCCCGAGGTAGTGCTCGAGGTTCCGGTGCATGTTGATGATGCGGATCTCCTCTTCGCCGACCACGATCTCGTCGAGGCCAGGTTGACGCAACCCTCGCTGCATGCCGGCCAGGATCGACACGTCCTGGTCGAACACGAAGCCGAGGTTCCCGTTCTCGGGCGGCAGCGTGACGTCGATCGGTGTCGCGCGTGGCGAGTCGGGTGATGGCGCGCGCGTGAGATAGAGCATCACGAGCTCAGCCTGGTCGTGCGTCGGGCCCGGTCGTGAGGTCAGCACCGCGTAGAGGTCGGCGTTGATCAGGAGGGTCGCGTTCGGGAACAGGTTGTACTGCCAGAGGTGCGTGATCGCGCGCGTGTCGTACGCGGAGAGATCGACACCGAGCTGCGACTGGTAGTCGCGAATGCGTTGCGCGATCGCGTCTTGCATCGCCGTGCCTTCGGGCACCTCGGGCGGCGGCGGCATCGACGTGCGGGTCTCGGCGCATTCGGGGCCCATGCGGCCGCCCTGCGTCACCACGAAGGATTCCCACACCTCCTGGTCGGTCACGCGCGACCCCAGCCGCGGGCTCGGCACGCCGTACGGCTGGTACGACACGCCGTGGTGGTCCCAGATCCGTTGGGGCGAGTCGAGGTCGTCCATCGACGCCAGCAGCTCGCGGTGCAAACCCTGCACGTGGTATGTCTCGGAGAAACCCTCGTTCACCACTTTCCAGTTGCACGCGACCGGTGTGGTCGTCATCGCGGCGCAGCGGAACTCGTCGAGCTTGGCCCACGCACTGTCGGAAGGGATGCCCTCGAGATACTCGTCGAGTGGGGTCGCGCCGAGATCGAAATTCACGAATACGAGCCGGCCCCACTCTCCGACGAGTACAGGGAAGAGTCCGAAGTCGTCGTTGCGCAACGCGCCGAACCACTTCCGCGACGGCACTTCGCGAAGGTCGCCGTGCAGGTCCCATGTCCAACGGTGATAGCGGCAGCGCAGCTCCTCGCGGCCGGTGCCACTCCCCTCGCACAAGGCGTTGCCACGATGGCGGCACACGTTTTGGAACGCGCGCAGCTCGCCGCTCTCATTGCGCACGATCACGACCGACAACGTGCCACACCGGAACTCGAACCAGTCGCCGGGCGCCGCGACGTGATCGGCACTACACGCGACCAACCACACCTTCGGCCACAGCCGCGCGTTCTCGAGCGCGGCGAAGTCCGCCGAGGTGTACCGCTCAGTCGGTATGCGAACCGGTGCTTCGAAGGTCGTGTCGATCCGGCGAGCGTACGCGGTTCCCGTTGCGGGGGCGAGCTTCCATCACATCGGCGATCAACTCGTACGACCGCACTCGCGCGGCGTGACTGTGCACCATCGTGGTGATCATCAGTTCGTCGGCGCCGGTCGTGGCGGCCAGTTCGTCGAGTTGGTCTCGCACGGTCTCCGGGCTGCCCACGATGTGCGAACCAGTCCACGCGTGTACGACTTCGCGTTCGGACGGCGTGAACTGGTACTCGGCCGCTTCTTCGGGCGTGGGAAACGGCGCCGGTCGCCCGCTACGCAACCGGAGGAACGACAGCCGGCTCGACCCGGCGAGGAATCGCGCCTCGGCGTCGGTCGGCGCGCAAATGACCGCCGCCGCGACCATCGCGTACGGAGCGGCCAATTCGGGAGACGGGCGGAAATTCTCGCGGTACACAGCGAGCGCCGGGAGCGTGTTCCTCGCCGCGAAATGGTGCGCGAACGAGAACGGCAGGCCGAGCAGCCCCGCCACCTGCGCGCTGTAGTCGCTCGACCCGAGCAGCCACAAGGCGGGTTGGTAGCCGCGACCGGGCACCGCGTTCACCCGCTGGTACGGGTGACCGTCGGGGAACGAACCGCCGAAGAACCCGAGCAACTCGCCGAGTTCCCGAGGAAACTCGTCGGCGGAGAGTTGCATCGCGTCTCGACGCAACGCGCGTGCGGTCACCGGGTCGGTGCCCGGCGCGCGGCCGATGCCGAGGTCGATGCGTCCGGGGTGCAGCGCTTCCAGCATGCCGAACTGTTCGGCCACGACGAGCGGCGCATGGTTCGGCAACATCACACCACCCGAACCGATACGCATCGTCGACGTTACGTCCGCCAGATGCGCGATCAACACCGCGGGCGACGAACTCGCGATCCCGGGCATGTTGTGGTGCTCCGCCACCCAATAGCGGTGGTACCCGAGCGCCTCGACGCGCGGCGCGAGCTCCAGCGAGTTCCGCAATGCGTCGCGCGGGGTCGAACCCTCCGCCACGGGCGCGAGGTCGAGCACAGAGAAGATCGGGCGCGAAATAGCCATCAAACGAGTAACTGTCGCGCGCGGCCCTTTGTTCCGCCGTTTTCAGCGCAGGCGTCAGGTGCCGAGCAGGGCGGTCTGCAGCACGGTGAACGCCGGTTTGTTCACGCCGCTCCAGCGCACCAGCCCGAAGTTCTGGTAATGGTCGGCGATGTTGGGGCCTTCATCGACGATCGAGTAGACAAAGATCGGCGCCGCATACGAGCGTCGCTGCCACGCGCGGATGCCTTCAACCAGGTACGGGCCCTGCACGCTTTCTGTCACCGAGCGCGGGTCGGTCCCGGTCGGAAATCCGATCTCGGTCGCGCACACCCGCTTCGCACCGTCGCCGTAGCTGCTCATCAGCGCGTGCAGTTGCGGCGCCTGCGCGAACGCGCTCCACGACGCGACGTACGTCGAGCGGTACGGATAGGTCGACGGATGCAGCCCCACTTGGTCGAAGAAGTTGTGCGCTCCGGAGCGATACATCCCGTAGAGGAAGGAGTACGGCGCGATCTGCGTGTGGTCGGGCGCGTTCCAGGCGGGCGAGAGGCCGCCGGTGATCACCATGGCAGACGCGTCGGCCGACTTCACACCGAAGAACCCCGCTTGCAGCAGCGCGGTGTACTTCGCCGCGTTGGGGAACGGCGTCCACATCGTTTGGAGGTTCGGTTCGTTCCAGAGCTCCCAGCGGTGCACGCCGAGCGGGCCGTAGCGTTTCGCCGCGTGCGCAAGGAACGACGCGTAGTCGGCCGGATCCGTCGGCGGGTTCGTGGAAGGCGTGCCCGCCGGACGCGCCCACGACGGCGTGTACGACACCACCGGGAGCACGAACAGGTGGTGCGCACGCGCCGAGCCGATGACCCGGTCCGCGGGGGCCCAGTTGTAGGTGCCGCGACCGTGCATCTGGAGCGTCGCCCAGTTCAACGGCACCCGCACCCAGGTCGCGCCCGTTCGCCTCACCTGGAGCAGTTCGTGGTCGAGACGCGCTTGCGGCCAGGCGAGCGCCGATCCGTACAGCGAAATGCCAACCTTGTTTCGGTCGGCGGTTGGCCCAGCCGCGTGGGCTCGTGACGCCGGCAAGCCCACCAAGAGCGTGAACGCGATCATCGCGGCGCTTACCGAGCGCGCGAGAAGTCGGAGAGGCAGAACGGGCATTCGGGGGTTATCGGCCCCAGGGCACGGATTCTCGAGTGCGCGTTCTGTGCATTCGGTCACGCGGCCTGCAAGGACGGCGCCGGTACAGTCGCCGCGATGCCTGGATCAATCCTCGGGACCGCTGTCGTCCGCGTCGAAGACCCTGATCTCCTCACGGGTCGCGCGAACTTCGTCGACGACCTGCCCATCAGTGGCGTGCTCCATCTCACCTTCGTGCGTTCGCCGGTGGCGCACGCGCGGGTCCGCTCAGTCGACATGGCTGACGCGCGGGCGATGCCCGGCGTCGTTGCGGTCTTCGCGGCCGAGGATCTCGGCTTGCCGCCGTATCAGGGGTTGATGGTCCTTAACCCGGCGTGCGAGCGGCAGCCGCTCGCGACCGACAAGGTGCGCTTCGTCGGCGATGCGGTCGCGGTGATCGCGGCGGAGAGTCGAGCGGCGGCCATCGACGCGGCGGAAGCCGTGGTCGTCGACTACGACGAGTTACCGCCCGCCATCGACCCCGAACGCGCACTCGCGCCGGACGCGCCGCTTCAGTTCGAGGCGTTGGGAACGAATCGTGCCGCGGCGATGCACGCCGGCTCCGACGACGACGTCCTCGCCGGGTCCGATGTCGTGGTGCGCGGCCGCTTCGAGAACCAGCGCATCGCCGTGATGCCGATGGAAGCCAGCGCAATCGCGGTCGTTCCCGGCGACGACGGCAACGGCCACGATCTCACCGTGTACGTGTCGACGCAGATGCCGCACGGTGTCGCGAACAAGTTGAGCGAAACGTTGGGGCTGCCGGTCGAGACGATCCGTGTGATCGCACCACACGTGGGCGGCGCGTTCGGCGGCAAGCCGGGCCTCGCCGCGGAGCACCTGGTCGCCGTCGGGGTGGCGCGCCACCTGGGCCGGCCGGTGAAGTGGATCGAGACCCGCTCCGAGAACCTGGTCGCGATGCCGCACGGGCGCGGGCAAGTGCAATACGTCGAGCTCGGATGCAAGCACGACGGCACGATCGTCGGTTTGCGCCTCCGCATCGTCGGCGATGCCGGCGCGTACGCGGGGTTCGGCGGCGCGCTCGCGCTCGGCCCGACTCGCATCATGGCGCAGGGCGTGTACCGGATTCCCGCGATCTCCTTCGACGCCGCGGTCGCCGTTACCAACACCACGCCGATGGGCGCGTTCCGTGGCGCCGGGCGTCCCGAAGCGGCCGCACTTCTCGAACGCATCGTGGATCTCGCCGCCGACGAGCTCGACATCGATCCGGTCGACATGCGGCGCCGCAACTTCCTGCAACCGAGCGACTTTCCGTTCACCACCGTGGTCGGTACCACCTACGACAGCGGCGACTACGAAGCCGCGCTCAACGAAGCGTTGCGCCACGCCGGTTACGACGAGTTGCGCGCCGAGCAGCGCCAACGACGAATGCGCGGCGACCGCTGGCAGCTCGGTATCGGCGTGAGCGCATACGTGGAAGTGACGGCCGGCGGCGCGGGTAGCGAGTTCGCCTCGGTCACGATCGACACCGACGGCGGTGCGACCATCCGAGTTGGAACGTCGGCGCACGGCCAGGGCCACGCCACGTCCTTTGCAATGATCGTCGCCGACCGGCTCGGGATTGCGATGGACCAAGTTCGTTTCGTGCAGTCCGACACGAGCGAAGTGCCTCGCGGTGGTGGAACCGGTGGTTCGCGTTCACTGCAACTCGCTGGGAACGCGGTCGTCGGCGCCGCCGATCTGGTCCTCGAACGGGCGCGACAGCTGGCCGCGCAACTGCTCGAAGCGAACCCCGACGACATCGTCATGACCGACGACGGCCGGCTCGCGGTGGCCGGTGTGCCGGCGTCGGCACTCAGCTGGGAGCGGGTCGCCGCGGCCGCGGCCGACGCGAACGAACCGCTGGCGGCCGAGTTCGACTTCCGTCAGGAAGGCGCGACGTTCCCGTTCGGAGCGCACGTCGCCGTCGTGGAAATCGATGTCGACACCGGTGCGGTGCGGCTCCTCCGCCATATCGCGGTCGACGATTGCGGCCGCATCCTCAACCCGCTGCTCGTCGCCGGCCAACAACACGGCGGTATCGCGCAGGGAGTCGCGCAGGCGCTGTGGGAGCAGTACGTGTACGACGAGCAAGGCAACCCGCTCACCTCGAACCTGGCCGACTACGGAATGCCGAGCGCGGCGGAGCTGCCATCGTTCGAGACGCTCAACACGGAGACACCGACGCCGCTGAACGGCTTGGGTGCGAAGGGCATCGGCGAGTCGGGCACGATCGGGTCCATGCCCGCCGTGCAGAACGCGGTGATCGACGGGCTCAGCTACCTCGGCGTGCGCCACATCGACATGCCGTGCTCTCCGCAACGGGTGTGGAGTGCGATCCGCGACGCGCGCGCCGGCACGCTGCCCCCGGTGTGGCGCGAGCCGCCGCCGGTGTTCAACTCGACACGCGACACCGCTGGTGCAGGCGTTGCTGCCGAAGCCGCCGACGACATCGACATCTGACGCCGCGAGGCGGCTTTCGCTCACATCGGGCGAGGGGCTGGCGAAAAGAAACCTATGAGCAGCGTAACGCCGTGGGCGCCATGGGATACGCCCGCGCCGCCGATCGACGATGGCCCGTCACGGGGCCGGCAGTGGCTGACCATCGCGTTGGTCAGCGCGTTGATCATCACCGTTGGTGGCGGTGGCCTGTACTGGGTCACTGCGGACCGACGCGCGAAGCATCCTCACGTGGCCGCGATCCACTACCCCGCCCGCTGGGATCCGCGCGTCGCGAAGCTGGTGTCGTTCGTGCAACGCACGCGCGGGTTGCAGTTCGAGCATCCGGTGGCCGTCCGGTTCCTCTCGGAGGCGGCGTTCAAAAAGCGCGTCACCGCGAGCCCTACCGCGTTGACCAAATCGGATCGAGCCGACTTGGCGAATACCGTCGCGTTCCTGCGCTCGCTGGGCTTGATCGCGGGGAAGACCGACCTCTTCGCCTCGGTGAACAAGGCCACCGACGAAACGACGCTCGCGTTCTATGACCCCAAGGACAAGACGATCACGGTCCGGGGCACGCGATTGAATGTCGCGATACGCGTGACGCTGGTCCATGAAATGACACACGCGTTGCAGGACCAGCATTTCGACCTGCAACACATGAAGCGACTCGACCACGGTGACGAGTCGGGTGCGATCGACGCCCTCATCGAAGGTGACGCGACGAACAGCGAGAACGCGTACGTGAAGACGCTCTCGACCGCCGATAAACGGCAGTACGACAAGGAGACCGCCGCGCAGAGCAGTGGCGTGGACCTCAAGGGCGTGCCGCCCGTTGTGCAGATCCTGTTCGACGCGCCGTATCAGTTCGGCCCTCCGTTCGTGGAGGTCTTACGTGCAAACGGTGGCGAGCAAGCGGTCGACGCGGCGTTCCGGCACCCGCCGACGACGCAGGAGTACATCTATGACCCCACTACTTACATAACCCACGACAAGGCCGAGGTGGTCGCTCGGCCGGCGATTCCCGGCGGCGCGAAGAAGTTCGACGACGGGAAGTTCGACCCCATCGGGTGGTACATCGTGCTCGCCGAACACATCGACGCGCACGAGGCACTCCGGGCGACCGACGGGTGGGGCGGCGACCGGTACGTGTCGTATCGCACTCGCGAGGGTCGCGTTTGTACCCGAATCAGTTTCCGAGGCGAGACCGCCCGCGACACGCGCGAGATGCAGGACGCGTTGCAGCATTGGATCGCATCCGTGCCTGGCATCGTCGCGAACGTGCGGGGCGACGGCACGACGTTGCGGTTCGAGTCCTGTGATCCGGGGCCGCAAGCGAAGGTCGCGACCGGTCGCAGCCTCGCCGCGATGGGGTTGCCGGTGGGGCGCGTGTCGCTCCTGCAAGTGCTCCTGCAACAAGGTGCGACGCTCGCCGTCGCGAACTGCGTTGCCAACGATGTGATCGCGCAGGCCACCGTCGCCGAGATCAACGATCCCAACGGCACATCGTTCACCAGTCCGGCCGGCGTCGCGCATCTACGCAGCATCGGCCTCTCGTGCCGCAACCGCTTCGGCTAGCTACAGAAACATAGCGGGGGCTTGCTCGAACGCGCGCAAGCAGCCGGCCGAGCAGAACCAGTAGTCGTTTCCCTCGTGCACCGTGTGGTGTTTGGCGTCGTCGACGAACACGGTCATGGTGCACACGGGGTCGACAGCCTCGCGGCGCGAGGGAGCAGCCGCCGATCCCCTCAACGCCCCAGACGCGCGCCGAGCGACGAGGTCGGCGAGTACTGCGACGGCGATCTCCTCGTTGGCAACCGGTCCGAGGTCGAGACCGGCAGGCGCGTGCATCCGCGCGAGTTGGGCGTCGTCGACCCCTTCGTCGCGCAACATCCGCAGCAACGACGAAGCGCGCTTCTCCGACGCGACCACTCCGACGTAGCCCGCGTCGGTCGCGAGCGCGGCCCGAAGCGCGAGGTCGTCGTAATGGCCTTGCGTCGCCACGACCACCGCGGTCGATGGATCGACGTTCAGGCCGCGGAAGTCGAGAGCGGTACGGACGATGTCGGCGCGCGGGTGGTCGGCCGGTACACCGCCGTCGTCGATCACAACAACGTCCCAGTCGAGGGCGAGCGCCTGCAACGTGAGCGCATGCACCGCCGGCGAACGTCCGACCACGACCAACTGAGGCTTGGGCAAGAAGGGCTCCAAGTACACCTCCAGCGCGCCTTCGCTCTCGCACGCCATCGGCACGACGACCGTGCCGTCGCGCTCGCGGGCGCCCAACTCCTCGGGCGGACCCAGGAACATCAGGCGCGAACGGCCGTCTTCGAGCGCTGCGAGCGCTTCGCGCACCACAGTCGGTTCGGCGCACGCGCCACCGAGCCAGCCGCGCACACGCCCGTCGGGGAACACCATTGCCTTCGAGCCGACGTGGCCGGAGCTCGGCGCCCGCCGCCACACGACCGTTGCGAGCGCGAACGCACACCGCTGCTCGACGAGCGCGCTCGCTTCCGCCAGCACGGCGGTGTCCATCACCCTTCGGCCACCCCCGCCGCCTGTATCGCCGACCACACCCGATCGGGCAGCAGCGGCATATCGATGTTGCGCACCCCGAGGTGTGCGATCGCGTCGATCACCGCGTTCACGTACGCCGCGGGCGAACCCACGGTTGCGGACTCCCCCACTCCCTTCGCTCCAATCGGATGGTGGGGCGAGGGCACGCAGGTTTCGAGGAGCTCGAACTTTGGCGTCTCCCATGCGGTTGGGATCAGGTAGTCCATGAAGTTCGAGCCGATGCAGTTGCCGTCGTCGTCGAAGGTGATCCACTGCATCGACGACTTCGCGAAACCTTCGGTGAGCCCGCCGTGGATCTGGCCCTCCACGATCATCGGGTTGATCCGCACACCGCAGTCGTCGAGCGCGACCATGCGCCGAACCTTCCACACTCCAGTCTCCGGATCGACGTCGACCACCACCACGTAGCTGCCGTACGGATAGGTGAGGTTCGGAGGGTCGTAGTAGTGCACGCCCTCGAGCCCATATTCCATGCCGTCGGGCAGGTTGGTGTACGCCGCGAGCGCGACGTCTTGGATCGTGACCGACTGCGCGGGTGTGCCGCGCACGAAGAAGTTGCCGTTTTCGAGCTCGATGTCGGCGTCGGCCGCCTCGAGGAGGTGCGCGGCGATCTTCTTGGCCTTGTCGGCGAGCTTCCGCGCCACCACGGCCGTGGCCGCGCCTGCCACCGGAGTGGAACGCGACGCATAGGTGCCCAAGCCGTACGGCGTGTTGTCGGTGTCGCCTTCCATCACCTTGATGTTCGTCACCGGGATGCCGAGCTCGCTGGCGACGATCTGCGCGAACGTCGTTTCGTGGCCCTGTCCCTGGCTCTTCACGCCGAGCTTCAGGATCGCCTTGCCGGTGGGGTGCACCCGCAGCTCGGCGGAATCGATCATCTTCAAACCGAGGATGTCGTACTGCTTCGACGGCCCCGCTCCGACCGCTTCGGTGAAGTGCGCGATGCCGATACCCATGAGCCGGCCGTCGGCGCGAGCGCGCGCTTGCTCAGCGCGCAGGTCCTCGTAGCCGACCGCGTCGAGCGCCTTGCGTAACGCGGTCGGGTAGTCGCCCGAGTCGTACACAAAGCCGGTCGGCGTCTCGTACGGCATCTGTTCCGGCTGGATGAAGTTGCGGAACCGGATGTCGGCAGGGTCGATACCAAGCTCGTACGCCGCGGTCTGCACCAGCCGCTCGATCAGGAACGATGCTTCGGTGATACGGAACGAGCACCGGTACGCGACCCCACCCGGTGCCTTGTTCGTATACGCGCCACGGCACGCCACGTGCGCGGCCGGGAAGTCGTAGCTGCCGGTGACCACATGGAACAGCCCGGCTCTGAACTTCGTGGGTTGCGCGTCGGCGTAGAACGCACCCTGGTCGGAGAGCATCTGCACGCGCAGCGCGAGGATGCGCCCTTCGTTGCTGAGCGCCAGGTCACCCTTCATGTGGTAGTCGCGTGCGAAGCCGGTGGAGATCAGGTTCTCGGTGCGCGACTCGATCCACTTCACGGGCCGGCCGATCACGAGCGATGCCGCGGTCGCGACCACATACCCCGGATATACGGGCACCTTGTTGCCGAACCCGCCGCCGAGATCGGGGCTGATGATGCGAATGTTCTGTTCGGGGAGCCCGGCGACCATCGCGAACACGGTGCGAATGGCGTGCGGCGCCTGCGAGGTGAGGTAGATCGTGGCCTGCCCGGTAGTGCCGTCGACGTCGGCGATGCACCCGCAGGTTTCGAGGGGCGCCGGATGCGAGCGCGGGTAGTGCGTCTCGAGTGTCACGACGCGGTCGGCTCGCGCGAACGCGGCTTCGGTCGCGGCCGCGTCGCCCGACTCCCACTCGTACACGAGGTTCGACGTCTGGCCTTCCTTCTCGTCGCGGATCAGCACTGCGCCGTCGGCAAGCGCCTGCTGGGGCGACGTGATCGCGGGCAGGAGGTCGTAGTCGACCTCGATCAACTCGAGCGCGTCTTCGGCGACGTAGGGGTCGGTGGCAACGACCGCCGCGACTTCCTGGCCCTGGAAGCGCACCTTGTCGGTCGCGAGCACCGCTTGCGTGTCGCCCGACATCGTCGGCATCCACGCGAGGTCGTACTGCGCGAGGAGCTCGCCCGTCACAACGGCCACGACTCCGTCGAGTGCTTCGGCAGCGGACGTGTCGATGCTGTTGATGCGTGCGTGTGGGACGGGCGAACGCAGGATCGCCATGTGGAGCATGCCCGGCAACGTGTGGTCGTCGAGGAAGTTGCCCTTCCCGGCCACGAGCCGGTCGTCTTCGTGACGCTTGACCGAGTGCCCGATGCCGCCTATCTCGATCGGGGTGGCTGGCTTTTCCGTGACGGTCACGGCGCTCCCTCAGGTCGTTGCCATCGCGCCGGCGGCGCGGATCGCCTTGACGATGTTCATGTAGCCCGTGCAGCGGCAAAGGTTCCCCGAGATCGCCCACCGCACGTCGTCGTCGCTCGGGTTCGCGTTCTGCTCCAGGAGGGCGTGGCCGACGAGCATCATGCCTGGTGTGCAAAACCCGCACTGCAATCCGTGCTCTTCTTTGAACGCGGCTTGGATCGGGTGCGCGCCGTCCGCATCCTTCAAGCCTTCGACGGTCATGATCGAAGCTCCATCGGCTTGCACCGCGAGCACGGTGCACGACTTCACCGGCACACCGTCGAGCAGCACCGTGCACGCACCGCAGCTCGTCGTGTCACAACCGATGTGCGTACCGGTGAGCGCAGCCTTCGTGCGTACGAAATCGACGAGCAGGGTGCGGGGTTCGACGTCGTGAGTGTGGTCTTGCCCGTTGATCGTGACGGTGATGTCCACGCGCTCCCCTTGCTCTTAGCTCTCGTTCGCCCCCACAACGGCGGCCGCGAGCGCGCGACGTGTGAACACGCGCACGACGTTGCGCTTCCACTCGGCCGATCCGCGGACGTCGGAGCGCGGTTGCGAGGCCTGGGCGGCCAGCTCACCCGCCTCGGCGAACAGCACGTCGCTCGGAGCGTTGCCCACGAGCACGGCTTCGGCGGCCGGAACTTTCGTGTTCTTCGGCGCCACGGCCGTGAGCGCGATACCCGCGCGGCTGATAGTGCCGTTGTCGGCCAACTCGATGTGCGCCGCTACCGCAACGGTGGCGTAGTCGCCGATCTTGCGTTCCAGCTTCTGGTACGAACCTCCGACCCGGCCCACCGGTATCGGGATGCGCACCTCGGTCACCATCTCGTCGACGTGCAGCGCGTTGGTGAAGAAATCCACGATGAAATCGGCGATCGGGATCGCGCGTTCGCCCGACGGCCCGGTCGCGATCACGTCCGCGCCAGTGGCGAGGAGCACCGAATTCCAATCGCCTTCGGGATCGCAGTGCGCCACCGCCCCGCACAGCGTGCCCCGGTTGCGTACGAGCGGGTCCGAGATCCACGGTGCGGCCGCCGCGATCACGCCGAACGGAAGGTCGGAGCGGGCGATGTCGGCATGGCGCACCAGCGCGCCGACGCGGAGGTGGCCGTTCGCGCGCTCGATGGTGTCGAGCGCCGGAACGCGGTTGATGTCGACGAGTTTCGCCGGGTTGGCGAGGCGCGTCTTCATCATCGGCAGGAGGCTCTGCCCGCCGGCGAGGAAGCGGGTGTCGTCACCGCCCTCGGCCTTCGCGGCGACGGCTTCCCTTACCGAGTGGGCGGCGACGTAATCGAACGCTGACGGGAACACGCGGCTCCCCCTCATCACGGCTGTACGCGGACGATACACCGGCACTGCGCGGCGCGCACTGGCGCGCCTTGCGGGACCTTCGAGAATGACGCGCGCGTTTCTACGGTACGCTCCCCGCTCGCTGGTCCGGAGGGGATCACAAGGCGCGGGGGACGCGGCGGATGCGATTTCATGGACGAAGGGTCGCGGCCGCGCTGGTCGGATCGCTCGCGCTACTGCCGGGCATCGGGACGTCGGCCGCACCTGCGGCCGCGGCGCAACCCACTGCCGGCGGGTTGCCCAGTGCTCCGATACATGCCGCCGCACCGCACGTCACGCCGTTGCTGCCGCCGGGCCCGCAGCGTTTCGCGGTCCCGTCCGGCGCGCACGCCAATTACTACGGCGGACCAGTGATGTCGAACGTTTCCGTCGTCATGGTGCTGTACGGAGCAGGCAACTACGAGTCGCACATCGCCAGCCCCGCGGCGCCGAGTATGGCGAGCTTTTACGGACAGGCCACGAACTCGTCGTACGTCGACTGGTTGAGCGAGTACAACACGAACTTCGCCGGTGGGAGCAACCAGAGCATCGGTCGCGGCTCGTTCGCCGGCGTGGTCACGATTACACCCTCGGCGGCGAACAGCGGCACCCTGATCGACGACTCGCAGATCAAGTCGGAACTCGTCGCGCAGGTGTACGCCGGCAACCTGCCCGCGCCGACGCACGACGCGGCCGGCTGGAACAACACGTTGTATGCCATCTTCTTTCCTCACGGCACGGCGATCACCCAGGGCGGCTACCGGTCGTGTGTGGCCGGCGGGTTCGCCGCCTACCACGGCACGACGCGCATCGGTGCGAGTCATGCAATCGAGTACGCGGTGCAACCCGACTTTCAGGCCGGGTCGGGCTGTGAGTTCGGCACCGGCAACGGCACCACCTTCCAGAACGAGATGTCGGTTGCATCGCACGAACTCGTCGAGGCGATAACCGACCCGCAGGTCGGCTTCGCGACGCAAATCGGACCACCGCTCGCGTGGTACGACCCCAACTACGGCGAGATCGGCGACACCTGCAACGGGCAGCAAGCGCCGCTCACCGGCGCCGACGGCAACAGCTACACGGTGCAGAAGCAGTTCAGCAACGTTGCGGGCGCGTGCATCAGTGCCCGGGCATCGGTGGCGACGTCGACGGCGCTCTCCAGCACACCGGTGAACCCCGGGGTCGGGGACCCTGTAACGCTCCAGGCCGTGGTCACGTCGTCGGCGCAAGGGTTCCCGCTCGGCACGGTGCAGTTCGGTGTGAACGGCAGCGACGTTGGCGCACCGGTTGCCTTGGCCAACGGCGTTGCGAGCTCGCAGCCGATCAACAATCTGCCCGGGGGCGCCACGCCCATCTCCGCCGTGTACACGCCCGCCTCGACCGCGTGGTCGGGTTCCTCGCAGTCGGGCGTAGTGAACGTCACGCCGATTGCAACGAAGACGACGATGACCGCGACGCTATCCGGCACGTTCGGTCAGCCGTTGCCGGTGACGGTGAGCGTGGCGACAGACCCGTCGAGCTCCTTGGTGCCCGATGGTTCGGTCCAGTTCACCGTCGACGGTTCGCCGCTCGGGTCGCCGGTGACGTTGGCCAATGGAACGGTCTCGAGCGTCGTCACTCCGCCGGTTGGTACGCATCAACTCGGCGCGACGTACGTTCCGGGTGCAAACTTCACGACGTCGGCCGCGACACCTGTGAAGGTGCGGATCACGAGAGCAGGGTCAGTACTCGCGTTGACGTCGAGCCTGAACTCAGCACCGGCCGGCGCATCGGTGACGTTCACCGCAACGATGTCGGCGAAGTCGCCGAGCACAGCAGTGCCTACCGGTTTTGTGTCGTTCACCCTCCGGGGCACGACACTCGCGACCGTCGCACTCGTGAACGGCGTTGCAACCTTCACTACGAGCACACTCCCCGTGGGCAAGAACGCCGTGCACGCCGTGTACGCCGGCAACACCTCGATGAGGCCGAGCCGGCAGAGGTTCAACGAAATCATTACGCCGTAGCGTCGCCCGCGCCGTCGCTGCGACGACGTTCGGTTGAGCAGATGTTCTACGGCAGCCCGAACGCCTCCAGGTTGGCAGCGGCCGATCCCACGTACACGATGCCGTTCGCAACGGTCGGCGAAGAGAACGCACCCGCGCCCATTGTGACGGCGGCCAAAGGCCTGCACCGCTTGGTCACGCGGGTGCACCGCTTTTTACCGGCGGCGTCGAAGGCGTACAGGTTGCCGTCGCCCGAACTGACGTAGAGGACGCCGCTGGCAACCGCGGGCGACGAGAGGATTTGAGCGCCGGTAGTGGCACTCCACAGCGGAGCACACACCTTCGGCGTGCCACCACAGCGCCTACTCCCCGCGGCGTCGAATGCGTAGACCGTGTGGTCCGCCGATCCGACGTAGACGACGCCGTAGGCGACCGCCGGCGAGGATTCGACCCTATCGGCGGTGATGGCGGTCCACAGAGGTGCGCACGCCTTTGGACTTCCCGAGCATTGTGCGCTGCTGCCGGCGGCGTCGAACGCGTACAAGCGGTGATCTTCGGAACCGACATAGACGACACCGTTGGCGACGGCCGGCGACGACAGCACCGAGCTACCGGTCGCCGCGGTCCACAACGGAGCACACAATTTAGGGGATCCAGAACAGTTGGCGTTGCCCGCTGCGTCGAAGGCATACAACTTGCTGTCGACAGACCCGACGTACAGCACACCGTTGGCCACGGCCGGAGACGAATGCACGTTGCTGCCGGTGCCCGCGCTCCACAAAGGCGCACACGTCTTCGGCACACCCGAACAGTTAGTGCTACCGGCGGCGTCGAACGCATACAACTTGTAATCATTCGAGCCGACATACACCACGCCGTTTGCGACCGTCGGTCCCGACTGGATCGACGATCCCGTCGCCGCGGTCCACAAGGGCGTGCATGTGTGGGTCGACCCGGAGCAATTGACCTTGCCGGCAGCATCGAACGCGAACAAGAGCCCGTTGTCGGCGCCGATGTAGACGACGCCGTTCGCGACTGCCGGCGACGAGTCGATGTACGCGGTCGTGGAGGCCGTCCAGAGCGGCGCACACTTGATGGGGACGCTTGAACAGTTCGTTTTCCCGGCGGCATCGAACGCATAGAGCTTGGCGTCGAACGTGCCGATGTATGCGATGCCGTTCGCGACGGCGGCCGAAGAGAAGCCGATACTTCCGCCCGTCACGCCGACGAACTGTTGCGACAATGCACCGACGTTCCGAACACCGATCTTGGATTCAGTGGGGTTGAAGCCGGTTTGCTCGGCTCCGTACCGGAACATCGACCAGTCGCACCCGGCAAGCAGGACCGCCGCGAATACCACCGCGATCGTCGCTCGAAGCGCGCGACGCACACGACGGCGCCTCGCAGGGCAAGCCATGGTGGGAGCGTAGTTCTAGGCGGGTCATCGGCGGTAGGTTCGTCGAAAAGGGGCGTGAAGGGGCGTCATGTCGACGGCACAGGTGTCAACCTCCATCAAGAGACGCACGCTCGGAGATCGCGACACGGGTCGCGCCTCGCGTCACGACGGCGCTGCAGTCGAGGTTTGCGAAGCCGGCGTCCTTACAGAGCACGAACGCCGCTACGAGTACCGGTCGCGGTTCACCGTCGGCCGAGATCGGCCGGGCCGGCGGCCCGACGAGTGGCTGGTCCGCCTGATCGCTCGGCGTGGGTGCAGCGGTCGATCGCGCTGGTAGGAAGATCAGCGCGACGAGCGCGCCGGCGAGCGCGACGATCGCCCCCACGATCACGGCGCGCCGCATGCCGTCGACGAATGCCTGGTTCGCGAGGGACAGCAAGGCGCGCCCGAGGGCTGGTGGCAACCGAGCGGCGACGGCGGCCGCGCCGCCGACGGACGCCCGCACTGCCGCAAGGCCGGCCGGCGGGAGCAGGCGCACCGCGGGGACGGCGTCGACGCGCGACACATAGGTCGATCTCATCACGCTGCCGAGGACCGCGACGCCGAGCGCACCGCCGAGCAATCTGGTCGTGTCGTTCACCGCGGAGCCGACGCCGGCGCGTTCGGGTGGAAGGGAACTCATGATCGACTCGGTGGCGGGCGCCATTGCGATGCCCATGCCCAGCCCGAGGATCAGGAGCGTCGCAAGGACGATCGGGTATCCGGAGTGGACCGTGGCGCGCGTGAGCAGGAAGAGCGCGCCCGCCACGATTACCAAGCCGGCGGTCACGACGATCTTCGTGCCAAACCGTCGTACGAGCACGCTGCTCGAGGGTGCCGCGATGATGAGCACGCCGGCGATGGGCGTCACTCGCAGGCCCGCCTGCAGTGGGCTGTATCCGAGCACGAACTGCAAGTACTGACTCAGGAAGAACAACGAACCGAACAACGCGAAGAAGACGAGCGTGACCGCGACCGACGCGGCCGAGAACCGCGGGTTCTTGAAGAAGCGGACGTCGAGCATCGGGTGCGGTGTGTGTCGTTCCCACAGGATGAAGGCCGTGAGGAGGGCGAGACCGATCGCGAACGCGAGAACGATCGGTCGGGACGACCAGCCGTGCGACGGTGCTTCGATGATGCCGTACAGGATCGCGGTGATTGCACTCGCCGACAGCACGAACCCCGCGAAGTCGAGTGGCGGCGCGGCCGGGTCGCGCGATGTCGGTACGACGAGTGCAACGGCGACGAACCCGATCACGATCACGGGGATGTTCACCAGGAACACCGATCCCCACCAGAAGTGTTCGAGGAGCCAGCCACCGGCACTGGGTCCGATGGCGATGCCGAGGCCGGACACGCCGGCCCAGATTCCGATCGCGCGGCCGAGTTCGTCGGTCGGGAACACATTGGTGAGGATGGACAACGTCGAGGGCATGATGAGCGCGCCGCCGAGGCCCATCAGGCCCCGCGTATAGATCAGCTGGTCGGCCGAACCCGCGAAGGCCGACAGCACCGAGCCGACCGCGAATACGACGAGGCCGCACTGCAGTGCTCCCTTACGGCCGAAGCGGTCACCCAGGCTCCCCGCGACGAGCAGCGCGCTTGCGAACACGATCGTGTACGCGTCGACGATCCATTGGAGTTGGCCGTTCGACGCGTTCAGCTCGCGCACCAGGCTCGGAAGTGCGACATTGAGGATCGTGTTGTCGAGCGCGACGACGATGAGCGCCACGCACAGGACGACCAGTACCGACCAGCGACGCGGATCAGGCGTCACACGGCATACGGGTATGTCTCGGGAGCCTCGCCTTGTTCCCACCGCGCAGTTCGCTCGAGCGGCTCGAGCGCCCGCGTGTCGTCGATATGGATCACGGCGTCGAACTGGTCAGACATGCGTGCTCGGAAGTAGTGGCTCTCGCGTTCCGTTTCGGGTCGATAGATGACACCGATAGCGCGCTCGAGCCGCGCCGCGCGCAACACGTCGGTGACGCGCGAGGGCGAGTCGAGGGGAAGTGAGAATTCCTTCGCTCCGCTCTCGTGGAACAACTCCTCGAAGCTTGCCGGCAGCGCAGGTCGCACGAGCTTCCGGTCGGCCGGGTCGCCCCAGTCGTCCGCCGCGGTAACGCTTCCCGTGTAGGTCGTGAATCCCATGAGCCGGCAGTCATTCGGATGGCGTTCGCGGACGACCTGGCCGACCGTGAGTTCCCCGATCAGGCCGCGCTCCGTTGCTCGCGCGTCCCCGACGTGGGAGTTGTGGGCCCACACGACAATCCGCGCCGGCGTTCCGCGCTGGCGACTGAGGTGGGTATTGAGAGCGTCGAGGGTGTCGGTCATGTGAGTGTCGCGGAGGTTCCAGGACGAGACGCCGCCGCGGAACATCGAGCGGTAGTACTCCTCGGCGTCCTTCACCGTCACCGCGTTCTGTTGTGCGGCGAAGAACTCATCATCGGCAACGAGCCCATCACGTCGCGCGTACTCCAGCGCGTGCTGTTGGAGGTCGACGAGCTCCTCGACCACTTCACGTTCGCAAGACTCTCCCGCGCCGAACGCAGCTTCGAAGCCATACCGCTGTGCGTCGTCGCTGAAGTGGTCGAAACAGGAATAGCGCTCGCGAGCGCGCGCGGCGGCGGCCGGATCGACCTGCTCGAGATATCCGATGATCTCTTGGATCGAACGAAAGAGGCTGTAGAGGTCGAGGCCGTAGAAGCCGGCCTTCGCGCGCTCGTCGCCAAGGACCCGGTCGTTGCGCTCTCGCAGCCAGCCCACGAAGTCGAGCACGACTGCATTGCGCCACATCCACGTCGGGAACCGCTCGAAGCCACGCAGAGACTCTTCGGCATCGGCATCGTCGCTGCGGCCACGGACATATCTGTTCACGCGGTACGCGTCAGGCCAATCGCCTTCGACCGCCACCGCACAGAACCCCTTCTCCTCGATCAGCCGGCGCGTCATCTCCGCGCGCATCGCGTAGAACTCATGCGTGCCGTGCGACGCTTCGCCGATCAGCACGATGTGGGCGTCGCCGACGAAGTCGAACAACGCGTCATAGCCACGTTCGCCGGCGGCCAGGGGTGCCGCCTCGTCGCGAACGACGGTGGCGTCGCTCGGAGGCGGCGCGCCGGTGGCCGGCCGGGATGTCGAGGCCAGACGAAGGAGTTCACGTACTTCGTCGTCGGTGGTCTGCGTGAAGTCCCAGTACGACGCGCCCACCGCAAAGAAAGGTGACGGCGTCGTCGCGCACACGACCTCGTCGACCTCGCTCGCGAGCTCGCGACACGTGGAGTCCGGCGCCGCCGGTACGGCGACGACGATTCGGCTCGGACGTAGGCGCCGCAGGGCTTGGATCGCGGCGCGCATGCTCGAACCCGTCGCCAGGCCGTCGTCGACGAGAATGACCGTCTTCGTCGACACGTCCGGCATCGCGCGTCCCTCGCGGTACAGACGTTCACGCCGTAGGAGTTCCGCACCCTCTCGTTCGGCGACGCGCTGGATCGTCTCGGGCGGGATGGCGAACCCTCGGACGACGTCGTCGTTCACGACGATCACGCTGCCACTCGCGATCGCGCCCATGGCCAATTCCTCGTGACCGGGTACTCCGAGCTTGCGCACGAGGAAGACGTCAAGCGGAGCGTCGAGCGCGGTTGCGACCTCGAACGCCACGGGCACACCACCACGCGGCAATGCGAGTACGACGACATCGTCACGGCCGCGGTACTGCTCGAGGAGACCGGCGAGGAAACGGCCCGCTTCGCGTCGCTCGCGGAACAGTCGGTTCGCCATGCGCGCGCTCTCCCCGTTCTCGATGAAGCCGTTCACGGCGCGCTCCCGGCACCCCACGGCCGAGACGCGCTGCGCAAGTGACGCACGAACCAGTCGCGGGCGAGGCGGGCGACGTCTTCCAAGGCGCCGGGCTCCTCGAACAGGTGCGATGCGCCCGGCACGATCTCGAGCCGTTTCTCCCCTGGAAGGACTGCGAGCGCGCGCCGGTTGAGCTCGATGACCATGTGATCGAGCTCGCCGACGATCAGCAGCGTTGGCTGGCGGACGTTGGTCAGCGCCCGACCCGCGAGGTCAGGGCGACCGCCGCGTGACACCACGGCCCCGACCTCACGGGCGCGCTCCGCTGCGGCGACGAGCGCCGCCGCGGCACCGGTACTCGCACCGAAGAGCCCGACGTCGAGGCCGACTGTCGGCTCGTGACCGACGATCCAGTCGATCAGGTCGACGACACGCCGCGTCAGCAACCCGATGTCGAAGCGCAACTCAGCCGTCTGGGCGTCGACGCGCTCTTCCTCCCGCGTCAACAAGTCGACCAGGACCGTGGCCAGACCCGCATCCTGCATCTCGCGCGCGACAAACCGATTGCGCGGGCTGAAGCGACTGCTTCCGCTTCCGTGTACGAAGAGCACGACCCCGACCGCGGGATCCGGTACGTCGATATCGGCCTCGAGCGCGACTGGCTCCGCGGAGAGCGCAATACGTTCGGCGATGCTCCGCATAGGTCCTCCTCGCAGCTGCGCCCCACGCAAGCTCGACTACTTCCTCAGCACCTCCAACATGCCGTGAAGATGCGCACATGCGGACTCGATATCGTCGTACTTCCGCTGCGCGGCACGCGACTCAGCTGAGAGCACACCGCAGCGGTGCACCTTCTCGAAGTCCCCGTAGGGGAACTTGTACCGAGCCTTCGTATCTTCGTTCTCGTCGGTATCTACCCCAAGATGCCAATGCGCGTACTCCGAGAAGCCGTGCTTCTCGATGAACTCGTTTTCCTGCCGCGCCGAGGGCTGATGCTCGCTCCACGCGTCACGTTCGTCGAGAACGTATTTGCCTTCTTTGATCAAACTTTTGGCGTGATCGAACGAGCGGTCGTTCAGCTTCACACTCATGCTGGGTCTCCTCAGCCGGATCAGTTCCAACACTGACCCCGCACGAGGTGAACAGCACCACGCACACGCGTAGTTGCTTCAGAGCCAACCCTCCCGGGTGGCGCGAAGGGCGGCCTCAACCCGGTTCCGGACGCGCAGCTTCCGAAAGATGTCCTGGACGTGCGACTTCACCGTGTTCTCGCTGAGATACACACTCGAGGCGATCTCCCGGTTGGTGTACCCCTCTGCGATCAGTCTCAGAATCTCGCGTTCCCGGTCGCTGAGGTGCGGCTTCGGCTCACCGGAGATCTCGCCTCTCTCGGCATGCCGTAACCGGTCGAGCACCTTGCCCGCCACGGCCGGCGACACTGCGCCCTCACCTCGGTAGACGGCGCGAATGCTCTCCTTGAGCGAGAATCGTTCGATGTCCTTGATGAGGTAACCCTTGGCTCCCGCGCTGATACAGGCGTCGACCAGTTCGTCGTCTTCATAGGTCGACACGATGAGTACGGCGGTGTCGGGGTGGGAGACGGCAAGGAGCCGGCAGGCCTCGGGACCGCTCACGCCGGGCAGCCGCGCGTCGAGGAGCACGACGTCGGGTCGAGTGCGCTCGACCAACTCGACGATGCCGTCCGCTGACCCGCGTTTGGCCACGACTTCAAAGTCGGGTTCGACCTGCAGGATCGTGCGAAGACCTTCGCGCACCATCTCGTGGTCGTCGATGATTGCGATGCGGATCACGTTGCGTCTGGTGGCAGCGGGACGCTGACCCGGACGATCGTCCCCGTCTCCTCGCCGTTGGATACGTCGAACGTGCCCCCGAGATCAAAGATCTGTTGACGCATATGTCGCAAACCGAAGTGGAGATAGCTGTCTTGATACGTGGTGAGTACCAGGTCGGAAGCTCCCACTCCGTCGTCCTGGATGACGACGTCGACGTGATGGTCCCCATGGCGGAGGCTGACGAGGACCATCCGTGCGTGCGCGTGCCGCTCGACGTTGTTGAGCGCCTCGCTGATCACCGAAGAAATCACGTCCCGAATCGTCTCCAGCCCGGACGAGGCCGCGCCGCGCACGACGAGATGCGTTTTGAGATCCGACCTGCGTTCGAGATCCCGCAAACGCGAACGCACTTCCGACACGAGGTTACCGTCGCCGTGCTCAGCGACGGCGAGTGCGAACACGACCCTGCGCACTTCGTCGGCAGCCTGCACCGCCAGCTGGCGAATGGCGCGAAGCTGCTCCGCGACCAGCGGATCGAATTCATTGCCCTCGAGCAGCGAGGTGATGCTGATCCCGATCGCGAAGACTTCCTGTTCGATGTGGTCGTGAAGACCCGCTGCGATGCGCTCCCGCTCGCGCACGAGTAGCTGGGTTCGCTCTGCCTCACCGAGGCGCGCATGCAGCTGCTGCAAGCTGGCGATCATGTTTTGCTGTCGCTCGTAGAGGCGGGCATTCTCGATCGCGACCGCGACCTGATTGGCGAAGGTCTCGAGCAGGCGCTCGTCCCGGGCGCCGTATCCGTCGGTCTTGTTCGCGACGCCGATCATGCCGATCATCCGCGTCCCGACGAGGAGCGGGACTCCGAGGAACTTGCGCACCGGAGGATGCCCCGGCGGCTGGCCCACGGTGTGCGGGTCGTGCAAGACGTCGTTCGAGATGTACGGACGCCCTTCCCTGATGGTCACGCCCACGACGCTCGAACGCACCGCCATGAGGTGAAACAGCGCGTAGAACGACTCGTCGACGGGTTCGAAGCCCTCGACCGCGGCCACGTCCATCACCCGCGGACCATCGACGAGCAGGCCCGTAAATGCGTATTCAGAGGATGTGAGGCTGAGGCAGTAATGCAGAGCACGCTTGTTTATGTCGGAGATGTCGTGGAGGGCGGCGATCTCTACCGAGATCGCGTGGAGCGAATCGAGCTGTTTCCCTAAATCGTCGCTGCCCACCATGGGTCTCCTGTCGCAGAGACCGACCCACGTTCGCTGTCGCCGATCGTAAATCATCGGCGCCGACAAGCGTCCTACCCCATCGTGCCATGACGCTCACCCAATCGGGTGTTTCCCGACCCCCGAATGGGCGAAAGAATTCACTCGTCACCGTCACGCGGGCGGCAGCCATGATTGCGACACTGAGTGGGTGGAGGTGAACGACCAGAAGCACGAGAACGACGAAAACGACGACTGGTTTCCGTCGTGCATGGACGCCGTGACGCAGGCGGCAGCGTCGGCACAAGACGCGCTCGGCGCGCAAGTCGCCAGCTTTGCTCGCGCCCGTCAAGAACGGCTCGACGGTGTCGTGCTGTGCGAGATCGTCGACGGTTTCACGGCGCTCGGCGGGATC
>JAODBJ010000090.1 GCA_025463905.1 Actinomycetes bacterium | reverse complement strand
TCGTGGAGATGCGCGACCAGCTTCGGCGCCCGATCGCACGCGTGCTCGGCGACGACGACCCCGACCTGCGGGTCGACATCGCGCCCTCGTTCCTCATCTTGCGCACACTGGCCGACGATCAACCCGTCGACCCCGACGATTTCGCGCGCCGTCAGAACGGTAAAATGCAGAGTCATGGATCGGCGCGACATCGACGACGAAATGTCCACTCCCGGCGCGCCGGAGCTTCTCGAATCCACCTCGGCCGCCCACCTTGCGTACATCGCGCAGGACGGGACCCCGCGGGTGGTGCTCGTCGGGTTCTTCTGGACCGGCGACGAGTTCGTGATCTCCACGGCCACGACCGCACCGAAGGTCGCGGCGTTGTCGGCTCACCCGGATGTCGCGCTGACCATCGATGCTGGTAACACACCCGACCAAGCGCGCGCCCTCTCGATACGCGGGCGGGCAAGCGTCGAGATCGTCGACGGCGTGGTGCCGGAGTACCTCGCCGCCGCCAGGAAGACGATGGACGCGGAAGCGGCAGCCGAGTTCGAGCACAACGTGCGCGGGATGTACGCGCAGATGGCGCGCATCGCGGTCACGCCCCGTTGGGTCCGCTTCTACGACTTCGGCGCCGGCCGCATGCCGCGCTTCCTGCAGGAGCTCGCCGCACAGAACCAGCACCTACGCTCGTAGAGCGGTGGGTCACTTTCAAACTGACCCACTACTCGGCGAAGTAAAAATCGGTGTCACCATCGAGGCTGAGATCGGTGTCGACCCCTGATGCACGCGACGCGCCCGCCGTCAGCCGAGTTCGTATGTGAGATGGGCTGCGTGCGGTGAAATCTGCACGTCGGTTTGACGCATCTCGATCCGACCGACACCGCTGAAGAGCGGCGTTCCGTCGCCGAGCACGATCGGCGCGAGATGGAGGCGCAGTTCGTCGACGAGCGCGGCGTCGAGCGCCTGTCCGATGACGTCGCCGCCACCCATGATGACGACGTCTTTGGTTCCCGCGGCCTTCCGCGCCTGCTCGATCGCTGACGCGACGCCGTCGGTGACGAAGGTGAAGTCGAGTTCGAGCCGTCGGGTCTCGGGCGCAGCGTGGGTGACGACGAAGAACGGCGGCGAGCCGGTTTCCCGCGCGCCGTAGCCCACCTCGTCGTTCCAGCCGAGCGGGCTGTCGACGATGTCGAACAGCCGCCGGCCCATGATGACGGCGCCCGACCGCTCGGTCCCGATGCGCAGCTGCGCCGCGTCGACCGGGTCGCCGCTAAACGCCCACGCGTGCAGCGGCTCGCCACCGTGGCCGAGCCCGTGCTCGAGGTCCGGGTCGGGTCCGGTGACGAACCCGTCGAGCGACATCGTGATGTCGGCAATCACCTTGGTCATGGAATACCCCTCCGCCGTGGCGTCATAGATTCGGACGTCCCCGGTCCCGCGAACTCACCGCCCGGGCCGCGTCTACGTCCGGTGGCTAGTTGGGATGACCCGCGAGGCTGCCAGTACGGCGACGACGCCGGATGGGGTGATCACGCAGCGGTTCAGCGGCCCGGGGGCGCGAAGTTGAGTTGCCAGGTGACTCCGTAGCGATCAGCGACCCACGTGAACGCCGTGCTGAAGCCGTAGTCGCCGAGCGGCATGAGCGTCGCACCGTCTTCGCTCGTCGGATTCCCACCTGGTGTCGGTGGGACTGGAAGGGCTTTGTGATCTCACCCCGAATGTAAGGGGGCCACTCGCTGCGCGCTTCCGATAGAGGGTTGGGGAACCGACAACGTTGCGTGTTCCTCGTGGTCATGGGGCCATGACCCGCGTCGCTTCCCAGCGGCCGCCGATGTCGGCGAAGCCGAGCCGCTCGTACCAGCCACGGGGCCAGTCGTCAGCGGCGGCGACCAGGAACACGACGTCGCACCGGGCCTCTCGGGCACGGCGGATTGCGTCGCCGACCACGGCATGGCCGTAGCCGTGGCGCCTCGCCTGGGGCGCGGTCATTACCGCTTCGATCGCGGCCGTGGCGCCGTCAACGCGCAACTGGGCGCTCGCAAGCGGCACGCTCGCCTCTTCGAGGTCATCGAGCACCGCGAGGTTGACGATTTGCAGGTGCGCGTCGGCGATGCCCTCCCGGCGGTGCAGGTGCTCGAGGACCTCGTCGGTGACGCCTGGCAGGTCGCGTCGCCACATTGGCTCCCATAGGCGGGCTGCCACCTCGTGCACCACGGGTACGACCCTGACCCCTGGCGGACCTGACGGAGTGGGCGCGCCGGGGTCCAGCACCATGACGCGAAGCTCCTGGACGTCCCAGCCCAGCTCGGCCGGCGGTGGCCGGTCGAGCACCACGCGGCGGTGCTCGCAGCCGGCGAGTACCCGATCGGCGTCGGCGATGATCGTGGCCGCCGCGACGTCGCCGGTAAGCCACAGCGAGTTGTGCTCGTGCGAGTGGCGGACCCGGGGGTCGAGTGCGGCGACGCCGCCGGTCACGGGCACCAGTGCGGCGGCCCGTCGCTCCACCAGGCTGCGGTCGAAGGCCATAGCTCTGGCTCCTGGGTCCGCCGTCGCGGGCAGCGCTTCCGGCGCGCGGTACGCGCCGCCGGGTGCCGGCCGGTACGGCATCACGCTCGTGACTGCGGCGGCCGGCAACGGGCCGTACAGGTGCGGGAACCGCATCGACGTTGGGTCGGTCGGCGCGCCCGGCTCCCAGCGCACCTCGCCGCCGAGTCGGTCGGGAGCGACGACGAGGAGGAGAACATCGTCGCGGCCGGCGAAGAGGCGGTTTGCCGGTACCGCGACCTGCTGGGGCAGGGACAGGTGGATGAACCCCTCGATCAACAGCGACGGGGGCGTCACGGAACCGGCGGCTAGCGCCGCCCGCCACTCGACCCCAGTGATGAGGTGCACGAGCGGGGCATCAACGATCACCGGCCCTCCGTCACCCACGCGAAGTCGATCCTCGGTGCAGACGCCCAAGCCCGGACTGCGGCATGTCTGTACCGATCCCGCAACGCGAAATCCACGTTGGTAGCTCATCGTCGCCGGTCATGTGGCCACGATGCCAGCCGTGGCGGGTGTGTCCGCCACGCCCGATCGGCTGGTTCAGTTCGTGGTTGTCCGCCGTTGTACGTCAACCCGGATTTGCAACAATCGCGCCATGTCGGGATTGCGGACGGTCGTATTCGATGTTGGAGGCGTTCTTATCGACGCTGACTATCGGGTGCTATGTCGGAAGTTCTTCGATGGCGACGCCGAGGTCGAGTTCTTCCTCGCCGAAGTACTCGGCGCGGAGTTCCATCACCAACGCGACCGTGGAGTGCCGATGGCCGACACCGCTGCGGAGTGGTCCCTGCGGCACCCCGATTACGAATCCGTCATCCACGAATTCTGTGACCGTTTCCCCGAAATGTGGCGGGGCCCGGTACCCGGCTCGCCGGAGCTTCTCGCAGATCTCAAAGCCGCGCGTGTCGGCATATACGGTCTCACGAACTGGGGCCGCGAAACCTGGCCCCTTGCGTGCGAGCGCTTTCCATTTCTCGATTCGCTCGACGGGGTTCTCGTTTCCTCAGAGGTGGGCATCACCAAACCGGATCCCGGGATCTTCCAGACGTTCTGCGCACGATTTGGAGTGACGCCCGAGAAGTCCGTGTTCATCGACGATGTCGTTCAGAACGTCGACGCCGCGCGATCTTTGGGCTTCCATGGGATTGTCTTCACGGATGCCGGCGAACTGCGGAACGACCTCATTGGGTGTGGATCTCTCGAGTAGATGTCTCGCTGAGAACGATGGGCCGCCACCAAGCGAGTTCACGAGCGTCCGGCCCGAGGCTGCTCAGCACACCTCGAGGAGCACGGCGGTGAGGCTCAGTCCTCGTCCAGCGCGTCGGGTGCTGGCACCCCATTTCAACTGGCGTAGGCACCGGCGACGGCCTCGTTCCGTTTGTGGCTGAATGATCGGGTGCTGACCGTTGCCCGCATGATCGCGGGCGCACAACTGCGCGCGAGCCGCGTCGCGTTCGGTGTCCTCGCGGTCGTCATTGCGCTGGGTCTTGGCGTCGGGATGGCCGCGTTGGCCGCGGCGTACCGCACCCAGCACGCGTACCCGGACTACGTCCACCGGGCCAACGTCGCCGACCTCGTCATCAACCCGAGTCTCTTGACCGCGGACGTCGACGCGGTGCTGCGGTCCCTGCCGTACGTCCGCCACGTGTCGTCCGACAGTTTGTTCTCGTTCGCCATCGACGACGGCCACCCGCGCTTGATCTCCGACCTCGCGCGCAGCAGCGACCCCAGCGAAGGGCTCGGGTCGATCGACGGCCGCTACGTGAACGCCGACCGGCCGATTGTGACCGAGGGTCGGGTACCGACCGACCGCAAGGAAGTGTTCGTCACCGTCGGGTTCCGCCCGCGACTCGAGCGGGGCCTCGGGCGCCGCGTCCATGTCGGCGACCACATCCCGATGTCGTTCTGGTCGCCGGCGGAGACGGACCCAGCGGTTACGCCGGCGAACATGCTCAGCAAGCGCGTCAAGCCGATCGGGAGAGAAGATCTCCGCATCAGCGGGTTCGGCCGCCTTCCCGACGAGGTGCTCAACGACGAACTCTTCCCGCGCCGCCGGGTCGTCGTCAGTGCCGATGTCGCCCGCCGCTACGACTGCCTCCCGAAGATGCCCCACACCGAAGATGTCGCCGCGCTGACGGCCGCGCTGTTTCCGCGCACCTGCGCGACGCAGTATCGCTACTACGCGCTCGACATCGCTCCGGGCAAGGTGGCCGCCGTCGAGCGCGCGTTCCACGATCGCATCGGCGCGCTGAACGCCGCGCTGCCAAAAGCGGCGGTCGAGCGCGGCGCCGCCTACTACCCGATCGTCACGACGCGCGCCGACGAACAACGGCGGGTCGAGCAAGCCATCCGTCCGACCGTCGTCGCGCTCACGCTGTTCGGTTCGCTCGCCGCGATCGCCACGCTTACGGTCGCCGCGCTCGCTGCCGCCCGCCTCACCCGACAGGCCGCGACGACGATGGGCGGCCTACGCGCGCTCGGCATGGTCCGGCGCGAACGCGCGCTCGGCCTGGCCGCGCCGTACGCGGTCGTCGGAGTCGTCGGCCTTGCGGGCGCGTTCGTGTTCGCCTATGTCACGTCACGATTCGTCTCCGTCGCGCACGTACGTGTCCTTGATCCGGGTCCCGCGTTCTCGATGCCCATGTTCGTAGCCGGCCTGGTCCTCGTCACGTTCGCGGTGCTCTTTGTGCTCGCAGTAGCGGCGTGCGCGATCCTCGCGGCGCGTGGAACCGACTCGCAGGACCGCGTGCGAAGGCGTTCCCCGGCCGTCGTCCGATCGATCGAGCGCGCCGGTGTTCCATCGGTGGCCGAGGGCGTTCGCAACGCGTTCGGCGCGCGACGGGGCGCGTCGGCCGCGCTGATCGCCGGTTGTTGGGTTGCGGTCGCGGCGCTCGTTGCCGCGACCGTGTTCGGAGCGCACCTCACCGCGTTGGTCGATCACTCGGAACGCTACGGATGGCCGTGGGACATCGGCGTGCTCACCGGTTTCGGCTACGGCGGTACCGACCGGGCTCGGATCGACGCGGCCCTTGCCGCCCGCAACGAGGTTGCGTCATGGGATTACGTCGCGTTCATGGATGCACGCTTGCAGAACACCGCGTCCGTCCCGCTCATCGCGGCGGAGCAGGGATCGCACGACCCGGCCCTCGCGGTGGTCGACGGCCGCGTCCCAGTCCGTGCCGGTGAGGTGGCGTTGGGGACGACGACCGCCGACGATCTTGGTGTCTCGATCGGCGACCGTATTGACGTCAACGTCACGTATCCCGAAACCACAGTGAAAGCGGAGGTGGTCGGGACGGTCGTGTTCCCCGCGGCGGGGCCGTACCTGTCGGACCGCGCGGGCCTCGGCAACGGTGCGTTCGTGATTCTGCCGAAGGGCCAGCTCGACAACACGAGCATCACGTTCGTCGGCGTCCATATGAAAGCCGGAGCCGACCCTGCGCGCACGCTCGCCCATCTCGAGCCGGGACTCCTGCATTGGGACACGACGCACTCGTACCCGTCTATCTACCGCGACCCGGTCCGCCCGCCGGAAATCGTGAACGCGGAGAGCATGCGCAACGGACCGCTCGCGCTCGCCGCGGTGCTTGCACTGGCGCTCATCGTCGCGATCGGACTTGCGATCGTCGTCTCGGTCAATGCCCGCCGCCGCCAACTCGCGATCCTCCGCGCGATCGGGTTCACGCGCGCGCAGGTACGGCGCACGGTGAGATGGCAGGTGCTTGCGCTGATGGTTGTCGGAGTGGCCGTCGGCGTGCCCGCCGGTGTTCTCCTGGGGCAACGAAGCTGGCGACTCTTCGCGCACGGGCTGGGCGTCGCTCCCGATCGTGGCGTCCCGGTGTTGCTGATCGCGCTCGTCGTTGTCGTCGTGACGGTCGGCGCCCTCGTTGCTGCGGCTCGCCCCGCACGAATGGCGTCACGAATAGCCCCGGCCGAAGTGCTCCGTACGCCTTAACCGAACTCTTCAGCGTTCGCTAGTAGATGGCTGCTCGCACAAGGTTGCCGTAGCCCTTCCCGGCGACGGGGTGTTGCGGGTCGCCCTGGAACCCGTAACCGGGGTTCGCGGTGTTGTACGCGGCTGCGTCGGTCACCAGCTTGTCGATGATCTGCGCCGGAGTGAGTCCGGCGCAGTCGCCGTGCGCGATGCACAGCGCGGCGACACCTGCGATGTTCGGCGTCGCGAAACTGGTGCCGTAACCGACCGCGACCCGGTTGTCGGTTCCGAGCGAGCTCACGCAGGTCGCTGGTGCGGCCAGCATGTGATTCAGATCGCCGGCACTCGTCGCGTAGTTGCTGAACGATGCAGCAACGTCGTCACCGATCGGCATGTCGCAGCCGGGATCGAGGGAGTTCGGACCCGATGCGCCCGGCTGCCCATCGGTGTCCTGGATGCCGGTCGCTGTGAGCACCTCGGAGTACGTCGCCGGGATGAAGCTCTCGAGCGGCGCTGAGTCGTTGCCGGCCCCGGCGACCACGACGATTCCGTGCGCGGCGGCGCTGCATACGGCCTGATGCACCGGGTCGTGGTTGAGCGTGCCGCATGCCCCGTCGTCTGTACCGGGACCACCGAGGCTCATGTTGACGACAGTGATGTCGTTCGCCGGGTCAGTGTCGGTACGGGTTGCGATCGCCCAATCGAGTCCGCAGAGAACCGTGCGTGTCGTGCCGTTGCCATTGCTGTTCAGCACGCGAATCGACCACACGCTCGCCCCGGGGGCAATACCCACGACATCGATGCCGTTGTCGATCGCGGCCGCGACCCCGGCGACGAAGGTGCCGTGCCCGTTCGGGTCGCGCATCGCCTTGGTCGAGGGGTGCAGCGGTTTAAAGCAGTTGTAACCGCCGCCGATGTTCAGGTCGTCCGAGCGCCCGTCGATGCCGGTGTCGAGGACCGCGATATTGGCGGCGACAGTGCCGCTGCCGTCACCCGAAATGGTGCTGCTCGCGTCCCCGCCGACCCGGCGAATCGCGCGGGTCGTGACCTGGGGGACGTGCGTCGCCGCGAAGGTGCGTTCGCGCGTCACGGACACCACGCTGGGGGCGAGCCGCAACGCGCGCGCCTGCGCGCTGGTGAGTTCGGTCGCGAAGCCATTGAGCGCGGCCGAGTACGTATCGTCGAGGGGCACGCCGTGGGCAACCGCGATCGAGGCCGGCGACGAACCGGGTCGGAGCACGACGATATAGCCGGACTTCGCGCGACTCGTTGTACCGGCGCCGGCCGCAGGCTGTGCGATCAATCCGAGCAAGCACAGGACCGCGGTGAGCGCGTATGCGCCGGCGCGCGACCGCCCTATGGACGAAGTCCGCATTCCCCACCCCTTCGCTTCTGGACGGTTCCCACTCACGACCGCCGCTGCAGTCCCCGAAGGTAACCGCATATTTCGATGGGCCTCGCCTGCTCGGACGGCCGATCCGGGCGACGCGGACCAAGCCGGCCTCGCCGCGGTGCCACGATCCGCCCAGATAATATCGTGACACGATGCTTCCGACGGAGACCAGGCGGATGGCGTTGCTCACGGTTCTGGGCGGGGCGCTTGGCTTCGCCGGCGGTGGCGCAGCGTGGGTGTTACTCCATCTCATCGCCTTCATCACCAATTTGGCGGTGTTCGGTCACGTCGGTTGGCATCCGCCGACGTACGCGCATCTGCACGCCACTCCGCGGCTGTTCGTTGTAGCGGGTCTGGGCGCGATCGTCGTCAGTTTGCTGGCGAAGTGGTCGCCGGTGATCCGTGGTCACGGCATCCCGGAAGCCATGGAGGCAGTGCTCACCAAGCAAAGCCGGATCGCGCCGCGTACCGCGGTGGCGAAGCCGGTGTCGGCCGCGGTCGCAATCGGAACCTCGGCACCGTTCGGCGCGGAAGGACCGATCATCGTGACGGGCGGCGCGCTGGGCTCGCTGCTCGGTCAAGTGGTGCGCGTATCGCCGGCGGAACGCAAGATCCTGTTGGCGTGCGGTGCCGCCGCGGGAATGTCGGCCACCTTCGGTGCACCGCTTGCGGCCGTGGTCCTCGCGGTCGAGTTGCTGCTCTTCGAATTCTCCGCGCGGGCGTTGGTGCCGTTGATCGCGGCCACCAGTATCGCGGGCGCAATGCACAACGCGTTGCTCGGGTCGGGCCCGTTGTTCAAAGTGCCGATCTACGACTACGCCGGCCTCTGGGGACTCCCGGCGTTCGTGATCCTCGGTCTGATCTGCGGCCTGCTCGCGGTGGTCATCAGTAACGGTTTGTTCTTCGTCGAGCGCCTGTACCGGCGGCTCCCGGTCGGCGAGTTCTGGCATCCGCTTATCGGTGCCATCGCGTTCGTCAGCGTCGGCCTCGCCGCACCGCGCGCACTGGGAGTCGGCTACGACGTGATCCGCGACGTACTCGACAGCCGCCTTGCGCTCACCACCGTCGCGGTGCTTGGTCTGGTGAAGCTCGTCGCGTGGTGGCTTGCACTCGGATCCGGGACGTCGGGCGGCACGTTGGCGCCGATCCTTCTGATCAGTGCCGCGTCGGGAACATTGATCGGCACCGGTCTGAACCATGTGTTGCCCGGGCCGGATGTCGCCGTCGGCGCGTTCGCGGTCGTAGCGATGGCGGCAACCTTCGGGGCGTCGACGCGCGCGACGTTCACGGCCATCGTGTTCGTGTTCGAACTGACGCGCGACTACCACGTCGTGGTGCCCGTCATGATCGCGACGGTCCTCGCCGATGTGGTGTTCAACGCCCTGAGCGAGCACAGCATCATGACGGAGAAGCTCAGTCGCCGAGGGCTCCGTATCGGGCGCCACTACGGGGTCGATCCGTTCACCGAGGTGCCGGTCAGTCTCGTCATGACCAGTCCGGTTCAGACCCTCGATACCACCGCGACGGTCGAAGTTGCCCGCGCCCGCTTCGTCAGTGGCGGCCACGGTGCCTACCCGATCGTCGACCGCGCGCGTCGCGTCGCCGGCATTGTGACGCGTGGCGACGTCCTCGGTGGCGACATCGATCCGCACGCATCCGTTCTCGAGCACGCGAGCACCGATGTTGTCTCCGTCTCGCCCGACGACGTTGTGATCACGGCACTGAACGTGATGCTCGATGAAGGCGTCGAACACGTCCCCGTTCTGGATCACGGTGCGCTGGTCGGGATATGCACCCGAACGGACCTGCTCAAGGTCCGGCGAGATCAACGCGACCACGAGCGCCAACAAGCGGGCTTCACGTTGGGCGACGTCCTCAGTCGTGTGCCGGGCCGGAACAGCTCGCAACCGAACTGACGGCAACTCAAGCACTAGGTGCCGGGGGTCGATCATTCTCTCGCGTTGGCGCGCCCGGCGCCGTCGGGATTGGACGCGTCGCGTGGTCGCTCGTGCTGTTGATCAGCCATACCGGACGAACGTCGTCAAGGTGCTGAGCAGAGTTCCAGAAGTCACCGTGTTCTTCTGGATCATCAAGATCTTGGCCACGACGGTGGGCGAGACCGCCGCCGACTTCCTCGGGACGAACCTGCACCTGGGCCTGACGGCGACGACCGTGCTCATGAGCAGCGTGCTGGTCACGGTGTTGTTCTTTCAATTCCGGTCACGGCGATACGTGCCCGGCATCTACTGGCTAGCCGTCGTGTTGATCAGCATTGTCGGCACACTGGTCACCGACAACCTGACCGACCACTTCGGTGTGAGCCTCAGGATCACGACGGCACTCTTCGCCGTTGCGCTGATCGCCACCTTCGCGTTGTGGTTCGCGGTCGAGAAGTCGCTGTCGGTTCACACGATCTGCACGGCGCGACGCGAAGCGTTCTATTGGTCGGCGATCCTGTTCACGTTCGCGCTCGGCACTGCCGCGGGTGACCTGCTAGCCGAGTCGCTTGCCGTTGGCTACTGGAAGTCGGCCCTGATATTCGCAACCGTCATCGGACTGGTGACGATCGCCCGGTTCGGACTGAAGTTCAACGCCATCGCCGCGTTCTGGATGGCGTACGTGGTGACGCGGCCGCTCGGTGCGTCGCTGGGCGACTACCTCTCGCAACCACGGAACGTCGGTGGCCTTGGTCT
>JAODBJ010000088.1 GCA_025463905.1 Actinomycetes bacterium | reverse complement strand
TCGCGATCAAGGTGCCGATGTTCCCGTTCCATACGTGGCTTCCTGATGCGCACACCGAAGCACCCACGGTCGGATCCGTACTCCTCGCCGCGGTCCTGCTGAAGCTCGGCACCTACGGCTTCGTGCGCATCGCGCTGCCGATCCTGCCCATGGCGGCCAAGACGTGGGCGCCGTGGATCGGTCTGCTCGCGGTCATCGGCATCATCTATGGCGCGCTCGGTTGCCTCGCCCAACGCGACATGAAGCGGCTCATCGCGTTCTCGTCCGTCGCGCACATGGGTTTCGTGATGCTGGGCATCTCGACCCTCACGTCGTTCGGGATCAACGCCGCGATCTTCGGGATGGTCGCGCACGGCCTCATCACCGGCATGCTGTTCTTCATCGCCGGCACGGTGCAGCACACGTTCCACACGCGCGAGATGTCGCGTCTCGGCGGACTGTTGTTGCAGGCGCCCAAGCTCGGGTGGATCCTCGGTTTCTGCGCGATGGCAAGCCTCGGCCTTCCGGGCCTGGCCGGGTTCTGGGGCGAGTTCCCGGCGATCCTCTCCGCGTTCAGTCCGGCGGCACCGCTCCACGCGTCGACGTTCCGCGCGTTCATGGTCGTGGCCGCGCTCGGCACCGTGCTGGCCGCGGGCTACTTGCTATGGATGCTCCAGAAGGTCGCGTTCGGTACGCCGAAACCGGAGTTCGAGCATGCGCACATCCACGACGTGACCGTGTTCGAGTGGCTCTCGTGGACGCCGATCTTGTTGCTGATCGTGGCCCTCGGTGTGTACCCGAACATCTTGTTCCGCGTCACCGATGGCGCGGTAACGCAAACCACCACGGCGATCTCCACGGTGATCGGTCACTGACGTGAACCCCGTCTTCGACTGGCACGCGCTCGCGCCCGACATCATCATCGTCGCGACGCTCGCGATCGTGCTCGCGCTCGACTTCACGCTCCCCGAGCGCACGAAGTTTCATACGTCGCGCGTCGCGGCCGTCGGAGTGCTGGTCGCGCTCGTGCCGATCGTGACGCTGGCGCACAACGGCCACAACCGGTCCATGTTCGGCGGCACGTACGTGGTCGACAACTACGCGCTGGCCCTCAAGGCGTTCTTCCTGATCGCGACCTACCTCACGATCCTCGTCTCGATCGACTACATCGAAGAGGGCGACTACTACCGCGGCGAGTTCTACTTCTTGCTGCTCACCGCGGCGTTCGGTATGAGCGTGATGGCGTCGGCTCGCGACCTGATCACGCTGTTCGTCGCGCTCGAGACGATCTCGCTCCCCACCTACATACTCGCGGCCTTCCGCAAGCACGACCGCGCATCGAACGAAGCGGGCATCAAGTACTACCTGATCGGTGTGCTGTCGTCGGCGGTGATGCTCTACGGCATGTCGCTGATCTTTGGATTGGCCGGGTCCACGAAGCTGTCCGAGATCTATAAGCACGTGAGCACCCACGGCGCGAAGCCACTCCTCACGATCGCGATCTTCCTGTCGCTGGTCGGCTTCGCGTTCAAAGTGAGCGCGGTGCCCTTCCACTTCTGGGCACCCGATACCTATGAAGGCGCGCCCACTCCGGTCACCGCATACCTGTCGGTTGCATCCAAGGCCGGTGGGTTCGTCGCCTTGCTCAACATCATCTTCTTCGGCTTCTACGGGCTGAACGGTTCGGGAACCGAAGCCTGGTGGCCGGTGCTCTGGGTGTTCGCCGCCGCGTCGATGACGCTCGGCAATCTCTCGGCGTTGCGCCAGACGAACATCGTGCGCATGCTCGCGTACTCGTCGGTCGCCCAAGGTGGGTTCATGCTCGTGCCGTTCGCGGCCGCGGGCATCGCAGGGGCGAAGGGCAACTTCGGTGTGGCCAACTCGTCGTTCAGCGCGGTAGTGATCTACCTCTTGATCTATGGCGCGATGAACCTCGGTGCCTTCGCCGTGGTGATCGCAGTGGCGCGTCGCACCCGCACGGGAGACATCACGTCGTACTCGGGCTTGTTCGACACGTCACCGGCGCTGTGCGTGATGATGACGGTGTTCATGGCGTCGCTGGCCGGGATCCCCTTCTTCGCCGGTTGGTTCGCCAAGTTCGTAATGTTCCGCTCGGTCATCGAAGCCGGCGGCACCTGGGCAACGGTGCTGGCGGTTATCGCGGCGGTGAACTCCGTGATCGCGTTCTTCTACTACTCGAACATCATCCGGATGATGTGGTTCCGCGCGCCGGCGCCCGAGCACGGCGACGGCGGCGTGATCCGTGTGCCTCCGGCACTCGCCGGCGCGATCGGCGTGACGAGCGCCATCACGGTCGTCGTCGGCATCTATCCGCAGGTCTTCGCTCGCGTCGGCGAACTCGCCACGCACGTGTCCTGACGTCGATGTGGCAACGGCGGCCGAACATCTCCGCCATCTGATCCACCGCGAAGGTCCGATCTCGTTCGATCGCTTCGTGGAGGTCGCGCTCTACCACCCGGACGGCGGCTTCTTCACCCGAGGTCGTGGCGCCGGGCGTGTGGGTGGCGACTTCATCACGAGCCCGCAGGTCGGGTCGCTGTTCGGCGCGCTGGTCGCCCGCGCGTACGACGGATGGTGGGACTCGCTCGAGCAACCCGACCCGTTCGTGGTGGTCGAGGCGGGCGCGGGCGACGGCCGGCTCGCGAGCGACGTTGCTCGAGTCAAGCCGCGCTGCGCCGGGGCGCTGCGATACCTCCTGGTCGAACGGTCGCCGGTACTGCGCGATGCGCAGCGCGAACGGCTGCCCCTCGAACCGGCCGACGAAGCGCTCGGCGGTTTCCGGCGCGTGTGGGGCGAAGACGATCCGGTGCCGGCAACCGGCAGCGGCCCGGTGTTCGCGACCATCGACGAACTTCCGGCCGTGACGTTCGACGGTGTCGTGTTCGCGAACGAATTGCTCGACAACCTCCCGTTCGCCGTCGCGCGGTGGGACGGCGAACGTTGGCAGGAGGTGCTCGTGGGCACCGACGACGCCGACGGTGGCCGGTTCGTCGAGCTGCTCGTGCCGGCGCGCGAAGAGGACGATGCTGCCTTGCGCGCGCGGGTGCACGGGATCGACATCGCGCCGGGTGCCCGGCTACCGATCGCGCGCGGGATCGACGACTGGTTTCGCCGGTGCGGCGAGATGTTGCGTGACGGTTGGTGTTGCGTTATCGACTACGCGGCCACCACCGCCGAGCTGCTCACCCGCGGCGACGGGTGGCTGCGCACGTACGCGGGCCACGGCCGGGGATTGTCGCCGCTCGAAGCGGTCGGTGAGCAAGACATTACGGCCGACGTCGCGATCGAATCATTGCTGCAGGCCGCGCTTGCTGGGGGGTGGCGACTGATCGAGCAGCAGTCGCAAGCCGATTGGCTCGCCGCGCTGGGTATCGACGAGTTGGTCGAGGCGGGTCGCCGGAAATGGCGCGACGGCGCAGCGGCCGGCGATTTGGAAGCACTGGCGGGCCGCAGTGTGGTCTCGGAGGCCGCGGCGCTCACGGACCGCGCCGGGCTCGGCGCTCACCGTGTATTTCTCCTCTATAAAGGGCACTAACCCACTACACAACCTGTTGTTTGCAGTGCGCTGACGGGCAAAGCTCCCGCCATGACTCGATCGCTGCGTCACATTGCCGTCGTGCTCTTCGCCGCGTTGCTTGCGGTTCCCGCCCTCTCGGTGTCGCCCGCGGCCGCCGCCGGACCTGACACGTTCAGAGGCGTCTACGCGTTCGGCGACGCCACCTTCCACGGCTCGACGAGCGCGCTCAAGCTCGTGCAACCGATCGTCGGTGCGGCCGCCACACCGACCGGCCTCGGCTACTGGCTCGTCGCGTCCGACGGTGGTGTGTTCGCGTTCGGCGACGCGGTCTTCCGTGGTTCTACTGGTGCGATCCATCTGGCGAAACCGATTGTCGGCATTGCGAGGACGCAGTCCCGCAAGGGCTACTGGTTGGTCTCGTCCGACGGTGGCGTATTCGCGTTCGGTGACGCGCACTTCTTCGGTTCCATGGGCGGGGTGAAGCTCGCTGCGCCGATCGTCTCCATCGCGTCGACGCCGACCGGCCAGGGTTACACGTTGGTCGCGGCCGACGGTGGCGTGTTCGCATTCGGCGACGCCCGCTTCCGCGGTTCGCTCGGCACCGTCACGCTCGCCGCGCCGATCGTCGCGTCGGCATCGACGCCCTCCGGGAAGGGCTACTGGATGACCGCGACCGACGGCGGTGTGTTCGCGTTCGGCGACGCGCACTTCTTCGGTTCGCTCGGTGCCACGAAGCTCGGTAACCCGGTCACGACGATGGCCGCGACACCCACCGGCCTGGGGTACTGGATTGTGCAGGGCGACGGGACCGTGCACGCGTTCGGCGACGCGCACGCGCGCGGTGACGCACCTCACTCGCTCGTGGAAGCCATCGTGAGCATTCTGCCGACGCCGAGCGGCAACGGCTACTGGCTCGCAACGGGTCTCGGAATCCCGCGCGCCGTTTCGGCCGAAACCCGCGCCGGCACCGCAACCGGCCCCATGCCGGCCCGGCTCATCCAGGTACTTCCCCAGACGTTCCAGTCCTTCGACCGCTTGGTGCTGCTCTTCGACAAGCATCGCCCCGACTACTCGGTGTCATACGTGTCGCAGTTCGTCGCGCCGGGTTCGGGCGCAGTGATCCCACTGGCCGGCGACGTGAAGATGCATGTGGCCCTGCAGAACGTCACGACCTTCATCAGTCCCGCCGACATGCTGCCCGGCTTCCCGACGATTGCCGAGGTCGACCGACTCGGGCAGTTCGAAGGAGCGATCGATATCGGCGTCGGCATCAACTCGATTCCCGGGACGACGCGCCAAGTGGGCTTCCGCGTGATCGCGTCGAGTAAGAGCATCTTCATCGACATTGCGCACGCGGGCGACTACTTCGGGAGCTAATAACCTCTGGCCCTTGGAGACGAGGGGAGAGGCGCATGTCGGACACGCTCGCGGCGTTGTTGCAAGAGGGGCGGACGTTCCCGCCGCCGGAGGCGTTCCGGAAGAACGCGTTGATCACCGATGCCGCGATCTACGACGAGGCGGAAGCCGACTGGCAGGGCTTCTGGGCCCGTCAGGCGCTCGCACTCTCCTGGTCGGAGGAATGGCACACCATCCTCGACTGGGAACTGCCGTTCGCGAAGTGGTTCGTCGGCGGCAAGCTCAACGCGGCCTACAACTGTCTCGACCGCCATGTCGCGGCCGGTCACGGCGATCAGGTCGCGTTCTATTGGGAGGGTGAGCCCGGTGACAGCCGAGAGCTCACGTACGCGCAGTTGCTCGATGAGGTTTCGCGCACTGCCAATACCCTCAAGTCGCTCGGCGTCACCAAGGGCGACCGCGTCGCGATCTATCTCGGGATGGTGCCCGAGCTCGCGATCTCGATGCTGGCCTGCGCCCGCATCGGCGCGCCGCACTCGGTGGTGTTCGGCGGTTTCACCGCGCAGTCGTTGAAGGATCGCATCAACGACGCCGAAGCGCGGGTGCTCGTCACTGCCGACGGTGCGTTTCGTCGCGGGAGCGTCGTGGCGCTGAAGGAAATCGCCGACGACGCGCTCGCGGGTACGCCGTCGATCGAACACGTTGTCGTGTTACGCCGCACCGGCAACGACGTCGAGATGCAGGCCGGGCGCGACCAGTGGTGGCACGACCTCGTGCCTCAGCAGTCGGCCGACTGCCCGTGTGAAGAGATGGACGCCGAAGACCTCCTCTACATCCTGTACACGAGCGGCACCACCGGGAAGCCGAAGGGCATCATGCACACGACCGGCGGTTACATGACGCAGGTCGCGTACACCCACAAGTACGTGTTCGACCTCCACCCCGACGACGACATCTTCTGGTGCACGGCCGACTGCGGTTGGGTCACCGGGCACTCGTACGTTGTGTACGGCCCGCTCGCGAACCGCACCACGAGCGTGATCTACGAAGGCACTCCCGACTACCCCGACAAAGACCGGTTCTGGTCGCTCGTCGAGAAGTATCGGATCACGACCTTCTACACGGCGCCCACCGCGATCCGTACGTTCATGAAGTGGGGCGACGACCTGCCGGCGAAGCACGATCTCTCGTCGCTGCGCCTGATCGGCACGGTCGGCGAACCGATCAATCCCGAGGCATGGGTCTGGTACTACAAGGTGATCGGGGGCGAGCGGTGTCCCGTCGTCGACACGTGGTGGCAGACGGAGACGGGCGCCATCATGATCAGCCCGTTGCCCGGCGCGACGATCTGCAAACCGGGCAGCGCGACCTTTCCGCTGCCGGGCATCGAAGCCGACATCGTCGACGACGCCGGCAACTCGGTGCCTATCCCCGGTGGTGGCTATCTCACGCTTACCCGGCCATGGCCGTCGATGTTGCGCGGTATCTGGGGCGACCCGGAGCGCTACCGCAAGACGTATTGGGCGCGCTTCGACGGCAAGTACTTCGCCGGCGACGGTGCCAAGCGCGACGAGGAGGGCTACTACTGGCTCCTCGGCCGCGTCGACGACATCATGCTCGTGTCGGGCCACAACATCTCGACCACTGAAGTGGAGTCCGCGCTCGTCGACCATCCGAACGTCGCCGAGGCGGCGGTCGTCGGCCGGGTCGACGACACAACCGGCCAGGCCATCGCCGCGTTCGTGATCCTGCGCGGTGGGGTGGAGGCCAACGACGCGCTGGCCGCCGAACTGCGCGCGCACGTGGCCCAACTGATCGGCCCGATCGCGCGACCCAAGACGATCCTTTTCACCGACGAACTGCCGAAGACCCGGTCGGGCAAGATCATGCGCCGGTTGCTGCGCAACGTCGCCGAAGACGAAGCGCTCGGCGACACCACGACCCTCGCGGACCCGAGCGTGGTCGACGGCATCAAGTCCCGCTATCTCTCCGCTCAGCCCACGGACGACGAGTAGGTGAGCGCCGGCAGCCACACGCTTCGTCACGCGCCCGAGCACTGGACCTGGCACGACGAACCGGTTGTGCCCGGCGCGGCGGTCGTCGTCGACATCGACGGCGTCCTCTCCGACGCGGCCGGGCGTCAGCGTTATATCGAGGCACCGCGCCGCGACTGGCGAGCGTTCTTCGACGCGTGCAGCGAAGATCCCGTGATCGAAGAAGTGCGCACCTTGCTCGACCTCCTCGACTCGAGCCTCCAGATCGTGTTGCTCACCGCCCGTCCCGACCGGGTGCACCACCTGACCGAGGCGTGGTTGCGGCGGTACAAGATCCGCTGGGATCTCCTCGTGATGCGCCCTTGGGGCGACTATGAGATGGCGCGCGACTTCAAACAATCGTCGGTGTGGGATCTGCGCGCGTTCGGTTTCGGATTGCGCCTCGCGTTCGAAGACGACCGGCGCAACGTGGAGATGTTCCGCGGCGAAGGCATCCCCACGCTCTACGTGCATTCCGGGTACTACGACTGAAGACACTGAAGGGAGGTGCGGTCGTGGATCACCCGCCACAGACGACGGCCCGACGCCATCGCGTCACACTCGTCGAGATGCTCGCCATCGTCCTGATCCTCGGCGTCCTGGCGTCGATCGTCGCGTTCGCCGTCAGCGATATCGGCAACAAGGGTCGAGCGAAGACGTGTGCGGCCGACGCGCAGACGATCTTCGCCGCGATCGAGAGCTACCGCGCCAGTCCGGGTCATCAGACGACCGACGATCCCACGATGGCGGAACTCGTCGCCGGCCGGGACTTGATCGTGACGTCGACCAGCTACCCCGTGGTCACCTACAGGAACCACGTTGCCTCGCTGCCGCCCAGCAAGACCTGCGACGCCACGTCTGCTTCGTGAGAATCGGGTGAGGCCGGCCGCGGCGGGAAGGAACCCGACGAGCACTATGTTGGAATTTGCGCTGATATTTCTTTGAAGGAAGAAACTGTGCTGAAGAACAACGTCAAAACTGCCGCGCTGTTGGCCCTGCTGGGCGCGCTGTTCATGGGGATCGGCTCCATCTGGGGCACGCAGGGCCTCTTTCTCGGCCTGATCCTGGGCCTTGTCTTCGTCGGCGGGTCCTACTGGTTCAGCGACAAGCTCGCTGTCCGCGCCGCCGGTGCGGTACCCGTCACCGAGGCCGAAGCGCCCCGCCTCTACGCGGTCGTGCGCGACCTCGCGCAACGCGCCGACATTCCGATGCCGCGCCTCTACGTCAGCCCGTCGGCGCAGCCGAACGCGTTCGCAACCGGCCGCAACCCGGAGAACGCGGTCGTCGCCGTCACCCAAGGGTTGATGCAGGTCGTCGACGACGACGAACTGCGAGGCGTCCTCGCGCACGAGCTCTCCCATGTGCGCCACCGCGACATCCTCATCACGTCGGTTGCCGCCGCGGTCGCCATGGGGATCACGTTCGTTGCCCGCATGGCGATGTGGGGCTCGTTGTTCGGAGGCGGTGGCGGTCGCGATCGTGAAGGGAACGCCTTCGGCGCCCTGGCGATGATGCTGCTCGCCCCGCTTGCCGCCGCGGTGTTGCAGATGGCGCTGTCCCGCTCACGCGAGTTCGATGCGGACCGTGGCGGCGCCGAGCTGCTCGGCACCGGCGAACCGCTCGCGCGTGCGCTACAGAAGATCGACGCGTACGCCAAGCAGGTGCCGATGAACGTCGACCCGGCGCACGCAACCGCGTACATCATCAACCCGCTCAGCGGGCGCAAGGTGCAGTTCGCAAATCTGTTCTCGACGCACCCGCCCACCGAGGAGCGCATCCGGCGCCTGCACGAGTTCAGCCACACGCACTGATCCCGCCGATCCCGGGATGGGATCAAGCGGGATCAAGCGCGTGAAGTGGGTTGGAGGTTGAGGCTCAGCCGTAGCTGGCGCCGCTCCAGCTACGGCCGGTCCACGAGTGCCCAGTCCAGCTGTGCCCCGTCCAAGCTGCGTCGCTCCAGGTGCGACCAGTCCAGCTGCGTCCCGACCACGAGTGTCCGGTCCAGCTGCGCCCGGTCCAGGAGCGGCCGGTCCACCCGCTGCCCCATGTTCCTGTGGCCCATGCATTGGCGGCCCACTCGGTGCCATTCCACCAGCCGCCGCTCCACGTGCGGCCGGCCATTGCGTCGGCTGCCCAACGCGATGCGTTCCACGGCTGGCCCTGCACGTCCTGCTCACCGGTGAGCGCAACGCCGTCGTCGAACAGTTGGATCGACGTGCCGCGGGCGGCGTCGATCGAGCCCAACCCGGTGGCGGCCTTGGACCATTGGTGGGAGAGCAATGGGAGGGCGCGGTTGGCGGCAGCAACGTCGAGCCGGCCGACGCCCCGGTCGAGCGCGACGCCGGTGGAAGCCAGCGGTGCCGCGGTACGCACGAGCACCTGCTTCACGTCGTCGGGCGTAAGCCACGGGCGGGCTTGCAACATCAGTGCAACCGCACCGCTGGTGACGGCCGTCGCCTGCGACGTCCCGCTGCCTCGGAAGTACCTGGTCCCTACGACCGCGCTCGGGTAGGCCGTGTCGATCAACGAGCCCGGGTCCCGGAGTCCGGCGATAGAACGGCCGGGCGCTGCGAGGTCGGGCCGGCGAGTGGTGGTTCCCCGACTCGAGAAGTCGGCGATGGTGTCGTCGCCGCGTGCGACGGTCGCGTGGTGGTCGGAAGCCCCGACCGCGATCACGAACGGGTCGTACGCCGGGTTCGTAAGCGGTGCCAATACACCGTCGTTCCCGGCCGCGATCACCACCACGATCCCGTGCCGCCATGCGACTTCGGCGGCGTACGTGAGCGGGTCGAGGAGGTAGTTCTGCGTGCCGTCAGTGCCGAACGAGAGGTTCAGCACCCGGATGTTGAGCCCGTTGTCGTGCTGGTGCTCCACCACCCAGTTGATGCCGGCGATCACCTGCGACACGTCGGTGCTGCCGTCGGCGGACGCAACTTTCACGCTCACGATCCGTGCGTCGGGAGCAATGCCCACGGCTGCGTCGGGAGACGCGCCGCTGACGTTCGTCACGCCCGCATCGTGCGCTGCGATGATGCCCGCCATGTGGGTGCCGTGCCCGAAGCCGTCGACGTATTGCAGGTTCGACGCTTGCGAGTCGAACGACAGGTCGGGGCCGTACACGATCTTGTTGGCACCATCGAGGCCCGGCACGGGCGACACGCCCGAGTCGATGACTGCGACGTCGATGCCTTGGCCGGTGTTCCCCGAGTTCCACACCTGGTCGGCGTTCACCAGTCGTGCCGTCCCGTACAGCGAGCCCGGGTCTTCAAGCGTCGACTTGCCGTTCAGAGCGGCGTCGGCACCGAACCGGCTGCTGTAGGTGCCGGAGAGGACGTTGCCCACATCGCCAAGCAGATGCAGTCCGACGTTGGTGGTCACCTCCAGCACGCCGGTGACGCCGGCGAGCGTCCCGGCAAGGCCGGTCGGGAGTTGCACAACGACGGTGTCGACGCCGGCGAGCGTGCTGGTGATTGTGCCACCGAGTGCGGCGATCGCGCCGGCGATGAGGCCGGTGCTTCCCGGCGCTTCCCGCACGATCACGGTTTCGACGGTGGCGGCGTGCGCGGGTGACGCACTGAAGGGGATGGCGAGTGCTGCTGTCAGCGCGCAAGGCGCAAGTGTTTTCCAAAGCCGGGACATGTGAGTCCTTTCACTCCGGCTGGGGGAGCGGACCTCGCCCATAAAGACGGAAAACCCGCCGCGAAGGAAGGTTTACGGCGCCGACGTGATGAACGTCATGCCGGCGTGCGAGTGCAGATGTGATCCGCGGCACGGCGCGCTGCGAATGTTGAAAAACCGCTCAAGGGAGTCCCCGTGTCCGACGATCACAAGGCCACTGTTCGGCGTTTCGTCGAGGGCTACCAGACCGGCCACGACGTCGCGGTCGCCGAGTCGCTGCTCGCCGACGACTTCGTTGACCACACACCGTTCGGGCCACTCAGCCCCGACCGCAACGGCGTGCTCGCACTGTTCGCCATGCTGTTCGGCGCCTTCCCCGACTTCCGCGCCGACATCGATCAGCAGCTGTGCGACGGCGACACCGTCGTAACGCGCAAGACCTTCTACGGAACGCAGCGCGGCGAGTTCATGGGTATCCCGCCAACCGGCCGCGAGGTGGCGTTCGATGTAATCGACATCGTGCGTGTGCGCGACGGTCAACTCGTCGAACACTGGAACGTCGTCGACGCAATGGCGCTGATGACCCAGCTCGGCGCGCTACCCACGCCCGCGTGATTTTTCAGTCGCGGAAGTTGGTGAACTGCAACGGGATGCCGAAATCGTGCTCGCGCATTGCGGCGATCGCGGCTTGCAAGTCGTCACGCTTCTTGCCGGTGACGCGCAACTGCTCGCCCTGCACCTGATGCTGCACGCCCTTCAGGCTGAGCCCCTTCAGGAACTTGCCGATCTCGCGCGCCTTGTCGTCGGAGATGCCGACGGTGAGCGTCGCTTTCTGGCGCGCGGTTCCTTTGGTCGCTTCTTCGACCTTGCCGTAGCTCAGCACCTTCAACGACACCTTGCGCCGCACGAGCTTCTCCTCGAGCACCTGCGCGACGGCCTTGAGCCGTTCCTCCGACGCCGAGTGCAACTCGATGTCGTTGTCGGTGAGATCAACCGTGCTGTCGGTGCCTTTGAAGTCGAAGCGCGTGGTGAGCTCGCGCCGCGCCTGGTCGACGGCGTTGCGTACCTCTTGCATGTCGACTTCCGAAACGACGTCGAAGGTAGGCATTTGTGCGTGTGTCCTCCGAGAAGAACGCAGATGAAGCGCTGCTAGATTACGCCCGGGTCGGTACCCGAGTGGCCAAAGGGGGCGGGCTGTAAACCCGCTGCGTTACCGCTACGTTGGTTCGAATCCAACCCGGCCCACCACCGCATCCCTCCCCGTTGCGACGCCGCGCCTCTCCGCTCCTCGGGCCCGCGATACCGATCGCGCTGATCGTGCTGTTGGCGGCATGTGCGGCGTCACCCTCGACGGAAGCGGCACCGTCGTCCACGGTGGTCGGGGGCGTCGACCTTGCCGCCCACTCGTCGTTACTGCCAGCCGTGCAGGCGCGCGCACTGCATGCGCTGTCACCCGACGGTCCGGCGCGCATCCCTATCCACTCGCTCGTGCAGGGCGGTGGCCACGGCGCGGGCGCCTTCGGTAACCAACCGCGCGTGGCTGCGCCGCTGGACGTACGCGATCCCCGCTTGCGCGCCCAGATCGACGCCGCGCGCGCGACCGTTCGACGGCTGATGCGGTTGCCGCATCTCGAATCTGCGCACTACTACCTCGGTTCCTACTTCACGCCGGGTGTCGGTGTGCACTACATCGACTGGCATCTGGTCGGCCGCCGTTTCGACGCCGCGCACCCGGCGATGCTGCTCATCGACGCGACGCCGGGGCATCGCGTCCGGCTCGCCGGATTGTCGTACTGGGTGCGCAGTCACGGGCCACCAGCCGGGTTCGCCGGCGGCGCCGATGTGTGGCACCAGCATCGCGGCTTGTGCTTCGTCGACGGCCTGCTCGCGCGAGACGCGGTACCGGCGGCGGCGGCCTGCCGCGGCAACTGGCTCAACGGGCGCGATCTGTGGATGCTGCACGTGTGGCTCGTTCCCGGCTTCGAGAACGACGCGGGCACGTTCGCGCCCTACGACCGCGCCCTTTGCCCGGCACGGACGGGCCCGGAGACGTCGTGGTGCTGACTCATCAGAGCATCGCTTGCATCAGCACCACGTCGAGCCACCGGCCGAACTTCCGGCCGACTTCCCGCTCCACGCCGACCGGCGCGAACCCACACTTGCCGTGCAGCGCGATCGACGCCGCGTGGCCGCCGACGATCCGGCCGACGATCGAATGGAACCCGTGGTCGCGCGTCAAGTCCATGAGCTCGGTGAGCAGGGCCTTCCCGATGCCCGAACCCTGGCGATCGCGCCGTACGTACACGCTGTCTTCTACGGTCGTGGCGTACGCCGGCCGCGAACGGTACGGCGACACGGAGGCGAAGCCCACGACCTCACCGTCGTCGAGCGCCACGATCGCGGGATGGCTGCCGGCGTGGGCGTCGATCCAAGCGAGCTGCTCGGCGAGGGTGCGGGCCACGAGGTCGAACGTGACCGTCGATTCCGCCACCTCGAGGTTGTAGATACGCCTGATCGCCTCGGCGTCGACCGGCTCGACCCGCCTGATCTGCACGGGCAGCACGGTACCGAGCGGACCGTCCGGAGCAGCGACATCGCAGCGGCCAAACCCGGGGTCACCCGCTATTCTGTGGCCCCTCGCCCCCTTAGCTCAGTCGGTAGAGCACTTCCATGGTAAGGAAGGGGTCTCCGGTTCGAGTCCGGAAGGGGGCTCCGAAGAAGTCCAGGTCAGCGGGGGTTTCGGCCCTCGCTGATTCGCGTTATGTCAAGGAAATAGGGTTTGGAAAGCGCGGGAAGACGCTTTCATACGCGGGAAAGGTAGGGGGAGGTTATTTCGGTGGGGCATGGCAGCCCCGAGGAAAACTTCCACCGGGGGTTCGGGACCCAACAGCCGTTGGCAAGTAGCGACGCCTGGAGTTGAAGTGAGTGATTCGGGACTGCGAGGTACTTACGACGCCGTTTGGCCTGCCGCGGGTATGAACTCGATCTCAGCCGACGTCAATCGGGATCGGCCCTCGATGTCAGGCGCGATGCCATGAACGCGTCCACATCCGAGCGTCGGTAGAGAGACTTCCTGCCGATCTTGATTGGGCACAAGGCTCCCGTTCCCTTGGGTCCCAGCCTCCAGAGCGTGGTCCTGCTCATGCGTGTGTAGGCGCAAACTTCCACAGAGGTCATGAAGTCATTCACGTGGGTCCCTTGCCCGCCGCCCAGGTCTCGCCGTGAGCTGATTGCGAATGTGAGCGAGATCGCTCGTCGGTTCTCCATTGAGGCGCCGTAAGCAGGCGCACGCGCTCCCCCGTGGTTCGTTGCCGGGCCGGGTGTTCCGGCGTCCCCCGCGGGAATGTCTAAACCCGTAGACTAATAGTACCGCGGACTGAGGTGTCAACACCCTTAGGCTCGGTCGGTGTCGCCGAGGGTGCGAACCGAAGACCTAGTGGACGCGCGAGGGAT
>JAODBJ010000074.1 GCA_025463905.1 Actinomycetes bacterium | reverse complement strand
CGAAATCCTCGCTAACTCACCGAGCCGTTGCAGTGATCACTTGACACCGCCGACACTATTTGTCCCCTATCGACGCACGCCCTGTGCGGGCGGTGAACCAGGGTTGGCCGAGGGACCAGGCCTGGTGCTCCACCTCGTACGCGATCGCGGCCGCGAAATCGGGCTGCCAGGGGACCCGCTGCAACGTCTGTTTGGTTCGCGCCGCGAGCGGCTTCGGCACCTTGGCCGCTCCCGCGGCGAACTCGATCGCAGTGGCCACGAGCACGTCGTCGGCCACCCATGACCATGCGAGCCCGGCCGCGACGGCGGCGGGGCCGTCGAGGGTCTGGCCGAACAAGACCATTGCGGCTGCGGCCTGTGGCCCCACCGCGCGTTCGAGCATCCACGTGTGCCCGCCGCCCGGATGGAGGCCGATGTTCAGGAACCGCGTTTCGAAGCGGGCCGACTCGCCCGCGATGCGCACGTCGCACGCCAGCGCGAGGTTCATGCCGGCACCGACTGCCGCGCCGTTCACCGCCGCGACTGTCGGCAGCGACGACCGCAACACCCGCAGGAAGCCTTCGTAGATCGAGCGCACTTCGCCGCGCTCGCGCTCGTCGCGGCCCTCGCTCAACGCGCCGAGTGCGCTCACGTCGGCGCCCGAACAGAACGCGGGAGGCTCGCCCGTCAGCACCACCGCGCCAACGTCGTCGTTCGCTTCGAGCGCGTCGAACGTGTCGACGATTTCGTCGACCATCGCGGCCGTCATCGCATTGCGACGTTTCGGGTCGACCAGCGTGACGAGCGCTACGCGATCGCTCGTCTCCACGACGACGTGCACTAGTCGAGGCTCCGAATCACCGCTGGTGAGTGGCGGAAGAAGTCCTCGACCTCGCGCTGGTAACGGTACGTGGGGTTCTTGTCGCCGACAGTCTTGGCGAGCCGCAGACCGCGCGCGAACGCCTCCACGGTGCCGCTCGTCGTGTACTTGTAGTTGAAGCCCGCCTTCTTGTAGCGGTCGTTGTCGATTTCGCGGCCGTGCCGCAACCACATCAACGTTTCGGGTGGAAGCCGCAACAATCGCATCATGCGGAGCGGTTCGATCGCGTAGTTGGTGAGCAAGGGCGGGAGAGCGAACCGTCGCTTGCCGACGATCGCGCACACTTCGCTCCACGGCATCGTGCCGTTGCCGGCGACGTTGTAGATGCCGGGGATGTCGTGACCCGTCGCGTACATCAGCGCCCCGACGACGTCGTCTTCGTGGACGAACTGCACGCGCGGGTCGAAGCCGAGGATCTCGGGTACCACCGGCATACGGAGCGCCGTCGCGATCGGAGTGTCGAGCTCGTCGCCCAGGACGTTCGCGAACCGCAGCAACGTGACGCCCACGTGGGGGTTGTCTTCGGCGAAATCGCGTAGGAACGCTTCGACCTCTACCAGCGTGCGTTCGACGTTGGTGTGCGGTGCGCGCGTGCGCGACATGTCTTCCCGGAACATGTAGGGGTCGCGGTAGTTCGAGCCGTATACGAGGGCCGAACTCTTCACGACGACCTTGCGAACCGGGCTCCCCGCCGACCCGGCCGCCGCGAGAAGGTTCATCGTGCCGATCACGTTGATCTCGTGCGCGGCGCGCCCGCTGGCCTGGGTCGAGTCGACGATGAGGTGCGTGTGCAGCACCGTGTCGATCTGCGCGGCGCGCACGATGCGAGCGAGGATCGAATACGACGAGTCGGCCCGTACGAATTCGGTGCGCTCGAGCGGCAACCGCGGGTCGCGCGTGTCGAGGCCGACGATCACTTCCACGTCGCTGCGCGCTTCGAGTGCTTGCGCGAGCCGGCCGCCCCAGAACGTGCTCAACCCGGTGACGAGAACGCGCATGGCGAGTGTCTACCCGAACCACACGCTGCGGCGGGTGCGCAGCATGTCGTAGAGCGCGTCCTGGATGAGGCGGCGGATGTGCTCGGACTCGTCCATCACCCGCGCCCGCGAATAGCGCTCCTGGTTCGGCGGCAGGTTGAAGTGCACGGGTGGCAGTACGCGAATGCGCAGCTTCGCCGGGAACGTTGCGACGATGCCGAGTGGTCCCATCACGAGCATGTTGGCGGTGACGGGAAAGTACGGAATGTTGAGCAGCTTGGCGAGCCGGTTGCTCTTCCAGAGGATCGGCATCGCTTCTTCGGAACCGACGACCGCGATCGGTATGACCGGCACACCTGATCGCATCGCGATCTCGACGAAGCCACCGCGCCCGAACCGGTGCAACTGGTAGCGCTGCGAGTAGTGCTTGCCCGTACCTTTCGTGCCTTCGGGGAACACGAGCGCCAGCTGTTGTTCGTCGTGTAGCAGCCGGTATGCGTTGTCGGGGTGTGCCGCAACACCGCCCAAGCGCGACCACATCGTGCCGAGGCCCGGGATCGCGCGGAACAGGTTCTCAGCGAGGCCGTAGACCGGCCGCCCGAGCTGCGTCTCGACGCCGTGCATGATCGCCGGCGCATCCGACGGGATCGCGCCGGCATGGTTCGAGACGAGCAGCGCGCCACCTTCTGTGGGTACGTGCTCGAAGCCTTCCCACTCGACGCGGTGCCAGTATCGGTACAGCGGGTCGTAGATCTGGCGTGCAACGTCGCGGACGTGTTCGCTGCGGCCCCAGCGGTCGACGTCGGACCGCCGCTCACCTTCGATCGGTGGTACCGGTTCGGGGCTCGGCCGCAGGCGAACGAGGTCGCGGCCCGGTTCTCCCGCGAGCACCGCTTCGTCGACAAGTGGGTCGAGGAGCGCGCCGGCATGTTCGTCGAGGCCGGCGAGGTCGATCGTCGCGGGCCGGTCGGGCGTATCGGGCATCACGTCAGGAAACCGCGTCCGGGCGCGCGCCGCAAGCCTGACTTCGTCATCTGGTTGCCCCGGTCACGATCCACGCGTTACCCACGTAGCGCCACATCATTCCCGCGAAGCGCGCGAACATCCACAATGCGATCGCGCCCCACAGTGCGAGCAGGCCGTGGTGGCTGACGAGCACCAGCGCCGCAGCGGGTAAGTACACGGCCGTCGCGCCGGCCATCGCGATCGCGAGATAGCGGGTGTCGCCCGCGCCGATGAGGATGCCGTCGAGCACGAACACCGCCGCCGCGAGCGGCTGTAGCCCGCCGACGATGAGCAAGACGGTCCCGGCGGTGTGGCGCACCGCCGGGTCGCCGGTGAAGAGGGACGGCAACACGGTGCGCGTGCCCACGACAGCGATAGCGAGCACGATGCCGGCGAGCACCCCGAGTTCGAGCATGCGCCGGGCAGCGGCGCGCGTGCGGACGGCGTCGTCCGCCCCGAGGTAGCGGCCGACGAGTGCCTGGCCGGCGATCGCGATCGCGTCGAGCGACAACGCCAGGAAGCTCCACACTTCGTACGCCACCTGATGGGCGGCCACCTCCGTGTCGCCGATGCGTGACGCGATCGCCGTGGTCACGAGGAGTGCGAACAGCAGCGACCCGGTGCGCACCACGAGCTGGCTGCCCACCACTGCCGCGGCGCGGATACCCGCCCAATCGGGAGCGATCGACGCGTGTAACGCGCGCACCGCGCGCCCGATGATCCCGGTGTAAGCGGCGGCTGCGCCGATCTGCGCGATCACGGTGCCCCACGCCGAACCCGCGATGCCAAGGTGCAAGCCGTATACGAACAGCAACTCGATCGCCAGGTTCGCGACGTTGCTCAACAGCGCGATCACCAACGTCGTTCGCGTGTCTTGGGTGCCCCGCTGGTAGCCGGCGCCGGCTAACGCGAGCAGCACGAACGGCGAACCGAGCAGGCTGATGCGCAGGTACGTCAGCGCGTACGGCCGCACCTTCGCCGACGCGCCCATCCCGTGCACGATGAGCGGCGCGAACACGAGGCCGAGCACGGCGAGCGCCAAGCCGAGCCCGACCGCGAGCCACATCCCGTCGATCCCCTGTTCGGCGGCACCCTTCCGGTCGCCCGCGCCGACGCGCCGAGCCACCGCGCCCGTCGTGCCGTACGCGAGGAAATTGAAGATGCCGAACACGGCGGTGAGCACAATGCCGGCCACCGCGAGTCCGGCGAGCGGCTTCGTACCGAGCCGGCCCACGATCGCGGTGTCGACCAGGACGTAGAGCGGCTCCGCGGCCAGCGCGCCGAACGCCGGGAGCGCCAGGGCAAGGATCTCACGGTCGTGTTCGTCGCGACGGGCCAGGCGGCTCACGGACCTTGCCACCGCCGGGACGCTATCCGCGGGTCCCCGCCGCCCTCGGTTGTCTCACCCTCGTGGTTCGATGCTGGTGATGGAACCGCACCCGGTCGTTCAGTTCGCGACCGCTGCCCGGCGCCTCTCCGCGGCCGCGCGCGCCGCAGGCCTCTCGGTGCCCGCGTTCCGCAGCCCACCGCGCAACCCACGCGCGTTGCGCACGATCCGGCGGCTTCCCGGCGGCAGCGTGATCGCGGTACGGCTACAACAGCGCGCGTTCACCGACGTCGTGATCGACATGATCGACGGTGTGCTCGCAGCCAACCGCCTCGAAGGCGAAGCCGCCGCGCGCGTGCGCGGCATGCTCCGCGCGGCCGTAGCTGCCCCGGCGAACCGCGCCGCCGCCTAGCGTTGGGCCCGGCCCGGGTGGCGGAACGGCAGACGCAGGCGGCTTAAACCCGCCGGCCCGAAAGGGCGTGTGGGTTCGATTCCCACCCCGGGCACCGCGCGAGTTCTGTGGGTCAGCGTTATTTCGATTGCACCGAGAGCATGCAGCGACTCGAATCGGGGTGATGAAGGGTTACGAGCCGATCATGAGCTTCGACGAAGCCAGCGCCGAGGTCTACGACGACCTGGTTCAGCGCGGCGACGAGGACGCGACTGTCGCGTTCCTCGCCGAGCTCGCAGACGGCGGTCCCGCGCTCGAGCTTGCGATCGGCACGGGCAGGATCGCGCTGCCACTCGCGGCGACTGGTGTCCGGGTGGACGGGATCGACTTCTCGCCGCCGATGGTCGCGAAGCTGCGGGCAAAGCCGGGGGGCGACGCGATGGACGTGACCATGGGCGACTTCGCCGCGGTCGGGGTCGCCGGCACGTATCGCTTGATCTACGTCGTTTTCAATTCGTTCTTCAACCTGCTCACACAGGACGACCAGATCCGCTGTTTTCAGAACGTCGCTGCCCACCTCGGCGATGACGGTTCGTTCGTCATCGAAGGAGGTTGCACCCTCTCATTCATCGACCACCTGCGCGCGGGCCAGTACGTGGATGCCGAAGGCATCGCGGTTGATGCGGTGCGATTCGACTTACTGCGCCTCGACCCCTCGACGCAGATCCTCTACGAGAACCACGTGCGCGTGTCCCACGACGGCGTGAGCTTCAACCCCGTCATGCAGCGCTACGCATGGCCGAGCGAACTCGATCTCATGGCCCGCATCGCGGGACTGCGCCTGCAGGAGCGGTGGGGCGGCTGGAACCGCCAGGCCTTCACCGCCAATAGCGACAACGTTGTGTCGGTCTATCGGAAGTAATCGGCGGGGCTGGATGCGCGTGAACGAACCTCGCGCCCGCGGTCGCTGAATGCCGCGGGGTGTGCGCGCTCGAGCGTTAACGTCCGCAATTCATGCGACTCCTCAAAAGTTCAGCGATTGTGCTCGTTCCGGCGCTCATGCTCGGCGCGTGCGGCAGCAGCACGAAGAAGGTCGATCCCGCGGCCGACTTGGCGGTCGCGAAGGCCGCGGGGCTCACTGCAGCCGACCTCCCGGGCTACAAGGAGACGCCCTACAAGAAGTCGAGTGACGTGCCCGCGTCCGTGAAGAAGGACTTCGCGACGTGCCTGCACGTGAAGACGACGGTCCTCGACGACACTCCCGGCGCGCAGAAGGCCAACTCCTCGGACTTCGACAAGGGGAACGCAACGGTTTCCGGCAGCGTCGAGATCGACCCGAAGAAGAGCGACATCGATACCGGCTGGAACGCCCTGAACAAACCCGGAATCGAACGGTGCCTGGAGCAGCTCTTCCAAGCCGCAGTCAGGCTCGCCGCACCGAGCGGCGGTGTCACCTTTGGTGCGACATCGGTGACCAAGTTCGATGTCGGGGTCGGAAAGCGTTCCGTGGGCTACTCGGTGAAGATCACCGCGTCGTCGCAGGGCGTGAACGTCCTCTTCTACGCCGACTTCGTTTTCGTCGCTCGCGACCGCGCCGGCATCGAGCTGGACGCATTGAACCTCAGTAAGCCGTTCTCACGCGCCAAAGAAGCTGCGCTCGCGCGGGCGATCTACGACCGGATCGGTACGAAAGCAAGCTGATCCGCGGCTCGTCATGCCCAGGCGACCTTGTCGTCGTTGATGCGGAAGCGGGCCAGCGCGATGAGTACGAACGCGGACGTGAACGCGAGCAACACCGCGACGGGGAGCAGCGCGGCGCCGATGCCCTGGCCGTCGAGGATGAGCGCCTGGTACCCGCGCATCGCCCAATACTGCGGCACCGCGGGACCGATTGCGCGCGCCCACCCGGGCAACGTCGCACGCGGTACGAGCGCGCCGCCGAGCGCGCTGAACAGCGTCGCGCCCACATAGCCGACGGCACTCAATTGTTGCAGGGTGCGGAACACGGCCGTGAGCGCGATGCCAAGCGCGACCACGCACACCAACAGCGCGCCGCTGATGAGCACCACCCCGATCACCGATCCAGGAATGTGAAGATCGAGCGCGACGAAGCCGACGAAGAAGAGCACCGCGAGTTGGACCGCGCCGAGCGCAATCATCGGAATCGACTTGCCGGCGATGATCTCGCTCGCCGTCGCGGGGCTCGTGCGCAGGCGTTGCCATGTGTTCCAGCCGTGCTCACGAAAGAACGCGAACCCGATCGTGGGCGCGAGGAAGAACAGGAACTGCACCGCTTCCCCAGGCACGCCGAACTCGGCGCCCGAGGCTCCCCGATGACCGGCCAACACGAGTGTCGCACGGTATGTCGCTCGGAAGATCGGCGCCACGATGAGCGGCATCACCAGCAGGATGATCAACGGCGACGGGTCGCGTCGCAGCACCCGCAACTCGTTGCGCGTGATGGCCAAGCTACGCCGCAGTGACATGAGCCGAACCTTTCGTTGCGTCGATGCCGTCGGTGCCGTCGTTTGCGTACCGGCGGCCGGTGAGTGTGAGAAACACACTGTCGAGGCTCGGGCGGAGCACTTCGACACCGCGCAGCCGTAGCGCGTCTGTTCCGAGCCGGCTGATCACTCCGGCGGCGGCCGCGGCGGGGTTGCGCGCGGTGATGCGCAAGGTGCTGCCTTCACACGCGACCGACCCGCCCTGCGCGTCGTCGAGGTCGCATGCCGGGGCCGCGCCGTCGAACGTCAGCTCGGCTGCGGACACGCCGTGCAACGCGACGAGTTCTTCGACGCGCCCGGTCGCGATCAGCCGGCCGTGGTCCAGGATGG
>JAODBJ010000058.1 GCA_025463905.1 Actinomycetes bacterium | reverse complement strand
CGGGCCACCGATTCCCGGGACGCGCCGACCCATCCGGCCAGCTCTTCTTGCGTGAGCGGGAGGGCGATCCGCACGCCGTCGTCCGTGGCTTCGCCGTGATCGGCGACCAGCTCTTCGAGGCGCCGGGCAACCCGGGCGACGGTGTCGAACGAGCCGTACTCCATCTGCGACCGCGAGGCGTCGCGGAGCCGGCGGATGAGGGTGCGCAGGAGCGCGACGGCTGCCCGCGGCGTCTGCTCCAAGAAGGCCTCGAAGTCAGCGGCGCTGAGCACGTGCACCAGGACCGGCTCCATGGCGTGGGCGCTCGCGCTGCGCGGCTCGGTTGGATCAATGGCGGCGAACTCGCCGATCACGTCGCCGGGGCCCCGTACGGCGACAACCAGATCCCGCCCGTCGGCGGATGCCACTGACACGCGCACCCGACCTTCGAGGACCATCACCACGTGGTCGCTGCGGTCCCCTTCGAGGAAGAGCGTCGAGCCGCGCCGGTAGCGGCGGCGAGTGCCGCGCTGGAAGAGACGATCTCGCTGCGCGGCGGTGAGCGCCCCGACGAACCCGTCCATTGCACCCGACGAACCGCTCACGAATGTGCAGGATGACACACCCCCAATGCGCGCGGTGACGCCGTGCCGGCGGCGGCGCTCAGGCACGATGGCCGGGAGGGCGCACACGAGGCGGGTGCCCGCAATCGAAGGGGTAACGATGGCCTGGGGGAACAGCGCGATCTCGGGCGCTGGTGTGGTGGGGGCGACAGCCAACGATCGCCACGTTGCGTTACGCACGCGCGCGGCGATCGCGGCTGTCGCGATGGGCGGGAGCTTGCGACCCGCGGAACCGAAACGGCACCGTGATCCACGGCCCGTGGCGCGATCGCGCCGCGGATTGCGCGGGCGGGCGCACTGAGGCCTCGGCCGACGGCGACTCGCCGCACGCGCTCCGTGCGCGTCATCACGGCCGCGGAGCGTGAAAAGCGAACGCTACGGTGGCGAAGCGCGCGTGAAACGAGCAAGAACGCGTTTCAACTTCCGCAACCGGGGAAATTCCCTCGCCGTGCCACTCGTCTTCGAGCTGGAGATACCCGCGCGCGCCAGTGAGGTCGGCAGCGTTCGACGCGCGATCCGGGCGGCGGTCGTGCGCTACGGCCTCGACGGTGAACACGCCGATACGGCCCAGCTGGTCGCGAGCGAACTCGTCATGAACGCGACGTTGCACGGCGGGGCGCCGATTCTCGTGCGGATGTCGATCGAACGTGACGCCACGGTGCTCGAAGTACACGACAGCGGGAACGACCTCCCCGACCTGGCGTCGCTCCTCGAATCCGAGCCCGGCCGCGGACTCCGGGTGGTCGACGCACTCTGCGACGACTGGGGCAGCCTGACCGACGACGCGGGCAAAACGGTGTGGGCCACGATTCGCCACACCTCCGACCCGCTCCCCGCCGAGGAAGCGCACAAACGGCGCGCCGCCGACCGTCCACCCCGCTAGCGAGGCGTGCGTCGATAGGGGACAAATAGTGTCCCCTATCGACGCATGCCTCCCGGTTCGCGCTACATCCCGCTTGCCGGGGCGCCGATAGAGGTTGCGGGCGGTCAAGGAGAAGACGCGTGTCGGCACGGTGGACGGATGGCGATGGAGACGGGCAGGTGGACGTCGTGCTCCGCCGCCATCTCGTGCGGACCGCGTTCGCGCCGATCGTCACACTCGAGAGCGGTCTGACGAGCGGGTTCCGCGCCGTCACGCGCGGCCCGATCGGCTCGTCACTCGAGCACGCGCACAATCTCTACGCCGCCGCCAGTCGCCGCGGCCTCCTCGCGCAATGCGACGAGCTGTGCTTCGAGAACGCAGTCGAGGCTGCTACTCGGGCGAAGCTGCACACGCCGCTCGCAGTCATCGTGCGACGGGACGCGAGCTACACGCCGAGCCCAAGCGAGCGCGACTTCCCAATCGTGATCGAACTCGACGCGTCGGCCGTCTCCGAGAAGACGCTTATCGACGCGTGCCTTCGCGCACGCGCCGCCGGCTACGCAGTTGCGCTCCGCGCCGGCCGCGACGATCTCCCCACGGATGCCGGCTTCGCGCCGGATCTCGTGCTCGTCGACGTACATCGCACTGAACCCGGCATGCTCGACGCGATCCCGTCCACCGCGCTGCTTATCGCTGAAGGGCTCGACGCCGAGGGCGACCTCGAACGCGCCCGTTCACTCGGCATCGACTACGGGTGCGGCCCCCGCTTCGGCCGGCCCGACCTGCTCGTGCGCTCTCCCGCCGTGTTCGACCGGCGGGGGCTGCTGAACATCGCGATCGCGCGTCACGACGACCCCACCAAGGTTGCCGGCTGAACGACCGCCCGCCAGGGGCCCGGCCAAGGGCAACCGAACGGTGAAGCGGCAACCGCCGAGTTCGTTCTGCACTCCGATCTCCCCTGCGTGCGCTTCGACGAGGCCCCGGGCGATCGCGAGGCCGAGACCACCACCGCGATGACCGCCGGGCGAGCGGGCCGCATCGCCCCGATACGCGACGTCGAAGACGCGACCGATCTCGTCGGGCGGGATCCCGCCACACTCGTCGCGCACCGACACGATCGCCTCGCCGGCGCCGGAAGCCACCTCGACCCGCACTGCTCCCCCACTGGGCGTATGGCGTACGGCGTTGTCGAGCAGGTTGCGCACCACGCGCACCATCTCGCGCGTCGAAGCGAGCACTTCGGGTGCGGCCACGCACGCTGACGTGTCGACGCGTACCCCGGCCGTCTCGGCCAGCACGGTCGCGGCTGCGACCGCGTCCGACACGACGTCGCCGAGCGACACTCGCTCAATGGCCAACTGCAGCGCATCGGCGTGGATGCGCGACAGTTCGAACAGGTCGTCGATCAGGCGTCCGAGACGCTCCGCTTCGAGCACCAGCGTGCCGTAGTAGCGCTGCACGGTTGCGTCGTCGTCGACGACGCCGTCGTCGAGGGCTTCGGCAATGGCGCGGATACCGGCAAGCGGCGTGCGCAGGTCGTGCGACACCCACGCAACAAGTTCGCGCCGCGATCGTTCGAGCATCCGCTCGCGTTCCGTCGCAACGGCCGCGTCGCGCTTCGTTGCATCGAGCTCCGACGCGAGGGCGAGGGCTGCGAGTACACCCGCGGTACCGGCGCCGGCCACGACGACGACGAGTGCGGACAGATCGTGCCGCGACACGAACATTGCCGACGCGGCAACGAGCGCACCCACCGCGAAGGCGACGATTGGAATCAACGCAACCAGCAATGTTCGGGCGTGCAGCGCATGCGCGAACGGCGCTCGACGCAGGAGGCGCGCCACCACCGCGCCAAGCGCGTGCGCGGCAAGGGCCACGCCGAACGACATGGCTACCAATTCGATGGTGTCGTGCGCCGGCAGGCCCTCCACTGCCGCGATCGACGCCGCGACCGCCATGCCCGCGACCGCAACCACCGCGGTGACCCGCACGGTGCTCAAGACGCGACACCTTCCCACCGGTAACCGCCGGCAACGGTGGCAATCCGGTGTGGTGTGCTCGGGTCGGTTTCGATCTTCTCGCGCAAGCGACGCACATGCACGGTGACGGTCGAGGTGTCGCCGTACGAATAGCCCCACACCTCTTGCAACAACTGTTCGCGCTGGAACGCCCGCCGCGGATTACGCATCAAGAACACGAGCAGCTCGAACTCGCGCGGTGTCAACGCGAGCACGTCCTCGCCCAGCCGCGCGTCGTACGCGGCGACGTCCACCTTGAGATCGCGGTCCTCGAGTATCGACGGAACGTGCGAGCCAGGTGCGGCCGCCCCGGCCTGTGCGCGTCGCAGCACTGCGCGCACGCGTGCCACCACTTCCTTCGGCGAGAACGGTTTCGCGACGTAGTCGTCGGCGCCCAGTTCGAGCCCGATGACCCGATCGTCTTCGTCGCCGCGCGCGGTCAACATGATGATCGGCACCGGCGCGAGCGCCCGCAATCGCCGGCACACTTCGAGTCCGTCGAGTCCCGGCATCATGAGGTCGAGCACCACCAGGTCAGGTGTATCGGCCAACGCGAGCTCGAGTCCCTGCCGCCCGTCGGCCGCGCCGGTCACCGTGAAACCGTCGGCTTCGAGGTAACGGCCGAGTACGTCGACGATGGTGGCGTCGTCGTCGACGATGAGAACTCGCCCTGCGCCTGCCGGCATCCGCCGATGCTAGGACCCGCTCCGCCGCGCCATCCCGCGCGAGCGCAGGCGCGCCGCGATGTTTCGCGTCTCGTAAGGCATGACCGCGAGTACGTTCGGGCGATGCTCAACGCGAAGCAAGAGGAGCTGTGTTTGCAATCGCAGTGGGACTTCTCCGACCTGCAGGCGCTGTTCATTAATTGCACGCTGAAGCGCTCACCCGAACAGTCGCACACTCAGGGCCTCGCCGACATCGCCGCCGAGATCATGCAACGACAAGGTGTGACGGTCACTACGGTGCGCGCGATCGACCACGACATCGCGACGGGCGTATGGCCCGACATGACCGAGCACGGTTGGGAACGCGACGAGTGGCCCCAGATCTTCGAGCACGTGATGGCGTCCGACATCCTCGTGCTCTGCATGCCGATCTGGCTCGGTGAGAAGTCGTCGGTGTGCACGCGAATCATCGAACGCCTCTACGGGAACTCGCATCTGCTCAACGAACACGGCCAGTACGCGTATTACGGACGCGTCGGTGGCTGTCTCGTGACCGGGAACGAAGATGGCGTGAAGCACTGCGCGATGAACGTCCTCTATTCGCTGCAGCACCTGGGATATGTGATTCCGCCCCAAGCCGACGCCGGCTGGATCGGCGAGGCAGGGCCCGGTCCGTCGTACCTCGACCCGGGATCAGGCGGCCCGCAGAACGACTTCACCAATCGGAACACGACGTTTATGGCGTGGAACCTCCTGCACCTCGCGCGCATCATGAAAGACGCCGGAGGTGTGCCGGTGCACGGGAACCAGCGGTCAGATTGGGATGCCGGTTGCCGCTTCGACTTCCCGAATCCCGACTACCGCTGAGTGCCCGCGAGGGCCATCTGTCCCCGTTGGTGGCTGCCGTGTGAGATGATTGTCCATGACTTCGGACCTACCGCTCGATAGAGCAAGCCTCGAACGTCGGCTCGCACACCTCGCTTCCGAACGCACGACGCTGTTCGCGAGAGCCGGATCGGACACCGGACTTACCAAGGCCGACCAAGGCCGGTTGGGCGCTGTAGAGCGCGAACTCGACGCCTGTTTCACCGCGATCCGTGAGCATCGCGCCGCGCGCGACGCGCGGCGCTTCACGAACGAGCAACTCATTGTGCGACGTGGCCTCAAGCCGCGCCCTGATCCGTTGAGGCCCTGACGAACCATGCGACTCGATCGAACTGCTCAGGGCGAAGGCCGCGTTTTTCGCCTCGTTGGAGATCTTGAAGGTGGGGCCGTGCGCCAGTTGGCACGCGTGCTCGGCGGTCCGGCTTCCGACGGCGGAGACCTGATCATCGACATCACTGGCATGAGCGCATGCGACGACGCGGGACTGCAAGCACTCGTCGCGCTCACGAAGCGAGCCCGCCTCGCTGAAGGCGACGTGATTCTCGTCGCGCCGGCGGCGAACATTCGAGAGACGTTGAGCAAAGCCGTCGAGGCCGGCGAGCTGCGCGTGGAAGACGACATGGTCTCCGTGCAACCAACGCCTTAACGGTGTCTCGGTGGGCGATGAGGGACTCGAACCCCCGACCCCCTGCGCGTCATGCAGGTGCTCTAGCCAACTGAGCTAATCGCCCGGAGCGGGCAACGCTAGCAAAGCGTTGCCGGTGCACTGCGCTCTCCAAGGTCATTCGTGCGCGATCGCGTCGAGCACGTCGAGGCGCGCGGCGCGCCACGCCGGGCCGAGGCTCGCGATCACTCCGGCCGCTCCGGCCAGCACGAAGAATCCCACTAGCTGCAGCCACGGCATCGCGAACACGTCGACGCCGTCGTCGGCGAGGATCCGCGCGAGCACCCAACCGAGGAGCGTGCCGAGCCCGATGCCGAGCAGCGCCCCGACCAGCGCGATCAACACGGCCTCGCCACCGATCATCACCCACACTTGACGGCGTGCCATCCCAACCGTGCGCAGCAAGCCGATTTCGCGGGTGCGCTCGAACACCGACAACGCGAGCGTGTTGACGATGCCGAGTACGCCGGTGAGCACCGCGAGTGCGAGTAATGCCCACACGACCCCGAGCGCGCGCTGCACTTGGTGATCGAGGGTGCCGCTGAAGCCGCTCCGGTTGTGTACCTCGACGGTTGGAAATGCACGCACGGCTTGCTGCACCGCCGCGCGTCCCAACGACGGGCTCACGCCGTTGTGGAGTCGCACGTACACGAACGAGTCTTGCTGCGTGCCGAAGCCGGCTTCGTACACGCTGAGCGGCACCACATAGCTCGCGAACACGAGCTGGTTGCGCGTGTAGATGCCCGCGATCCGCGCCGAGAACGAGCCCGAGCGAACGAAGTCGAGTGTGATCGTGTCGCCCAGCTTCCAGTGGTGGTCGTGCGCAGCCCCTTCGTGCACGAACACCGTGCCGGGCTGCAGCGCCGCGAGCGACCCGCTCGTGAGGCCGAGGTCGGCAACCCTGGAGAACTGACTCGGGTCCAACGCAGCGACGCGTGCACCACCACCGTTCACCCGCGCGTTCCCGAGACGCACCGCGGCGGCCGCGGCGACGTTGGGGCTTGATGCGACGGCGTCGCGCGCGCCGGTGCTGAACGGGAACAGTTCCGGGCCGCTCAACACGAGCTGCGCGTGGAGCCCGCTGTCGATCGCGCCGCCGATCGATGCCCGCGCCGACGCCGCCGCGATCGCCGTCAACGACATGAGCGACACACCGACCATCAACGTGGCGGCGGTGGTCGCGGTGCGGCGCGCGTTGCGCAGTGCGTTGTCACGCGCGAGGCCACCGGCCACACCGCCGATCATGGGCAGCACGGCACCAATGCCGAGCGCGACTGGTCGCGCTGCGAGCGGCGCCAACCACGAAATTGCGACGTACAACACGAGCGCGGCGACGCCGAACCACGCCAAGGCGTAATGCGGATGACCGGCCGCTGCGCGCACGAGCAGCGCCGCGGCCACCATGAGCAGGACTACGCCGGCGATCGCGTCTCGGCGTTGGAACCGCCAACCCACGTTGGCGGGAACCTCGACCAGTGCCTCCACCGGTGTGACGCGTGCTGCGCGCCGCGCCGGCAGGAGCGACGCGCCGAGCGTGACCACGACGCCGACACCCAACGCCACCACCACCGTGCGGCCGAGCACGTGCAGCGAGCCGCTCGGAACACCTACGCCCACGGCTTGCAAGAACCGCAACAACGCGGCGGCGAGCGCCACGCCAACGGCGAGTCCGCCGGCACCACCGACGAGCCCGAGCACCGCCGCCTCCCCGAGTACCGACCGCCGAACCTGCGCCGGACCGGCACCAAGTGCGCGCAGCAATCCGAGTTCGCGCACACGCTGCGCAACGAGCACACCGAACGTGTTGAAGATGATGAACGCGCCGACGAACACACCGACGCCGGCGAAGGCGAGCACGAGCGCCTCGAAGAACGCGAGCCCGTTCTGCACTGTCTGCGCGTCTTGTTGCGCGGCGATACGCGCACTCACGGCTTCGACCCCCGGCGGCAACACGACTGTGATGCGTTGCAGGAGCACGTCGTTCGGCACTGCGTCGCGGCCGGCCACATTGATCGCGTCGAACAGACCGGGCGCGCCGAACAGTTCTTGCGCGGTACCGAGCTGGAACGACGCGAGGGTCGGGCCCGCGGACGTCGAGTCGCCGAACGTCATGGTGCCGACCAGGCGAAAGTCCTGGGCCGGACCCGCCGATGCGATGCGGACGCGGTCGCCGAGGCGCATTCCCGCGTCTTTGGCACTCGACACGTCGAGCACAACTTCCGTACTCGTGCGGGGGGCGTGTCCGGTTCGTAACCGCAGCGGCCCGAGCCGACTGCTGGCCGGCCACGAGAGGCCGATGCCCGGCCCGGCGCGCGGCCGCACCGGGCGGCCGTCGCGCCCGACGATCGTCGCGAACCCGAGCACGAACCCGTCGGCGTCGGCAACGCCCGGCACGTTCCGCACCGCGCCGAGCACCGACTCGGGAAGCCGTGCGCGCTGCGCGCTGAGCCCGGCGTTATCGCCGAAGGCCGACGAAGACCGCACGGTCACGTCGACGCCGGCCGACGCGTTGACGAAGAGATGGTCGACCACCGCCGACAACGTGTCGGTGAGCACGTAGGTCGCTGTGACGAACGCGACGCCTAACACGATCGCCGCCAGCGTGAGCGCAAGGCGCAAGCGACGTGCGAACAGGCCCCGCAGCGTCGCCTTCCACATCACTGTGAGCATCGCACGCGTTCGGGGCTACCACC
>JAODBJ010000056.1 GCA_025463905.1 Actinomycetes bacterium | reverse complement strand
TCGCCGATCGCGACCGGCCCGTCGACGTGCACTCCGAGCCGGCCGAGCACGTACGGGCCCTCGAGTTCCGGTTCGAGGTACATCGAGAAGCTGCTCGGGCAATCGAGCGCGGCCCACACGATCTCGGGCGGCACGCCGTCGCTCGTGAGGTCGGGCGCGATGACGGAGGCGTCGGGTTGCCAGATCGCGGCTACCACCGCCCGCCCGGGAATCGCGGCCGGGAAGAGTCGCAGCCCATCGCCGCGCTCGCGGTGCGGCCCGCAGACGAAACAGGTCGGAAACGGGTGCAATTCCGGCGACCGCACGACTCGCGCGTCTCCGGCCACTCGGCGGGCTTCCTCAACCGTCACCGCCTCCGGAACGACGATGTCGACCGCGGCCGGCACCGCGTCTGCCACCACCGCGTCGCCGGCGCGGAGTACGACCGCACCGTCAGTGCGTACCTCGACGTCGAGGTCGCGATCCAGTGGCGGAGGGCGCCGGAGAGTGACCTCGGCGTCGCCGTGAACGTGCCGGGCGAGGAGTCCGCCGACGTAGCCGCCGTTGGCGCTGTCGGGCGGCCCGCAGAAACGCTGCGCCACCCGGATCGTCTCGTGCATGGCGAAATAGTCGCGCCGGGAGCGCTGACAGGGTCGACGAGGCGGACGGTAGCTTTAAGGCCACGCACTGCCCAGGAGCTGACATGACGGACGAGCGCGCGATCCTCCGCTTCGATGGCAAGGAGATCGAACTACCGATCGTGACCGGCACGGAAGGCGAACGCGCGATCGACATCTCGAAGTTGCGCGCCACCACCGGCCTGATCACCCTCGACTACGGATACGTGAACACCGGCGCGGTCGAATCGGCGATCACGTTCATCGACGGCGAAGCCGGAATCCTGCGCTACCGGGGCTACGACATCGAGGCCCTCGCCGACCAAGAGCAACCGTCGTTCCTCGAGACCGCCTGGCTGTTGATCTACGGCGAGCTCCCCACGAGCGAGCAGCGCGAAGAGTTCAGCCGCACCATCCGTCATCACACGCTCCTGCACGAAGACATGAAGCGGTTCTACGACGGCTTCCCGAAAGACGCCCACCCGATGGCGACGCTCTCGGCGGTTGTCAGCGCGCTCTCGACGTTCTACCAAGACTGCGAAGACCTTCGCGACCCCGCGCAGGTCGAGCTGGCAATCGTCCGACTGCTCGCCAAGATGCCGACGATCGCCGCGTACTCGTACAAGAAGTCGATCGGCCAGCCGCTCCTCTACCCAGACAATTCGCTCGATCTGATCGAGAACTTCCTCCGCATGATGTTCGCGTTGCCGGCCGAGCCGTACGAGGTGTCGCCAACGATCGTGCATGCGTTGAAGCAGCTGCTCATCCTGCACGCCGACCACGAGCAAAACTGCTCCACCTCCACCGTGCGGCTCGTCGGTTCGAGCGACGCGAACCTGTTCGCGTCCGTCGCCGCCGGGATCGACGCCTTGTGGGGACCGTTGCACGGCGGCGCGAACCAAGCCGCGATGGAAGTCCTCGAAGCGGTGCGCGCCGACGGCGGCAACGTCGAGAAGTACGTCAACAAGGCGAAAGACCCGAACGACCCGTTCAAACTGTCGGGCTTCGGGCACCGCGTCTACAAGAACTACGACCCGCGGGCCCGCATCTTGAAGGGCACCGCCGACCGCGTGATCGCCGAACTCGGCAAGCGCGACGAATTGCTCGACATCGCGTTGCGGCTCGAAGAAGTGGCCCTCACGGACTCCTACTTCATCGAGAAGAAGCTCTACCCGAACGTCGACTTCTATTCGGGCCTCATCTACCGCGCGATGGGCTTCCCCACCAAGATGTTCCCGGTGCTCTTCGCGATCGGCCGGCTGCCCGGGTGGATCGCGCACTGGAAAGAGATGAACGAAAGCCCAAAGACGAAGATCGGCCGCCCGCGCCAGATCTACACCGGGCACACCGAGCGCAAGTACGTCCCCATCGAACAACGCTGAGCCCGTTGGGGCGTGCTTGATGGATTTGACGCCGACGGCAGCGGAGGCCGCGCTGCGCGCCGACGTGCGGGCGTGGCTCCGCGAACATCTCCCGTGGGAGTACGGGCGCGGACTACCGCCGCGCTTCGACGATCTCGCGGAGGAAGTCGCGTTCGGGCGCGAATGGCAGGCGAAGCTCGCGTCGGGACGTTGGGTCGGCGTGGCGTGGCCCGAGGAATACGGCGGTCGGGGCGCGGGACCGGTCGAGCACTACATCGTGACCGAGGAGTTGGCACGCGCCCGCGCGCCGGAACTCGTCGGACGTATCGGCGTGAACCTCGTCGGCCCCACGCTGCTCGCGCACGGCACACCCGAACAGAAGGCGCGCTTCCTTCCCAACATCCTCAGCGCGACCGAGATCTGGTGCCAGCTCTTCAGCGAACCCGGCGCGGGCAGCGACCTCACGTCGCTCTCGACGCGTGCCGAACGAGTCGACGGCGGCTGGCAGCTCAACGGCCAAAAGGTGTGGACGAGCTACGCGCAGTTCGCCGACTGGGGCTGGTGCCTCGCCCGCACCGATCCTGATGCGCCGAAATCGAAGGGGATCTCCGCCCTCGTCGTCGACATGCATGCGTCAGGCGTCGAAGTGCGGCCGCTCCGTCAGATCACCGACGAATCCGACTTCAACGAGGTGTTCTTCTCCGACGTGTTCATCCCCGAGGACCGGCTCGTCGGGCCCGAACACGGCGGATGGCAGGTCGCGAATTCGACGCTGACCCACGAACGCGGTGTGAACCCGCGCCAACTCGTGATCCATGCGCAACTCATCGACGAACTGTGGCGCTTCGCGATCGAACAGGGCGCGTTCGACGATCCCCGGCTCGCGCCGCGCCTCGCGCAGGCGTTTGCCGAGGTGCGCATCTTCCAATTGCACAACTGGCGTTCGATCTCCCGCACGGCGAAGGGGGCCGACCCGGGTCCGGTGGGCAGCATCAACAAGTTGTGGTGGAGCGAGATGAGCAAGCGGCTCCACGACACGGTGATGGCGGTGGTGGGCGACGCGGCTCCGCTGTGGCGCGGCGCGTCCGAAAACGCGGGCGACGGCGTATGGCAGCGTTCCTGGCTCTACTACCAGGCGTCGTCGATCTGGGCCGGCACCAACGAGATCCAACGCAACGTGATCGGCGAACGCACGCTCGGACTCCCCCGCGAACCCCGCGCCTGATGCGCAGCGGTTACGCGACGCGCGCGACGTAACGGCAGATCGCGGCGGCTTCTTCGATCGGATCGACTTCCCGCAATCGGGCGCTCTGCGCGGCCGCCCACCACACCGACGCTACGGCACCTTCGAACGCGAGCCGTTCACCGTGCTCCAACGCGGCGTGCGTGAACACCGTGAACGCGATCGACGCGAGTTCGTCGCCCATCTGTTCGTTCACCCGTGCGACCGCGAGGCATTCGGCACCCACACTCACCGCTTCGTGCTCGAAACACGCGCGCGCGGCATCGGCGTAGGTGGCGATGATCTGCGCCTGCCCGTCGGGGGGCGGCGCGAGGCGTAGGTAGACCCGCGCGACGGTGGGGGCGGCTCGAACTGCGGGTCGGACCGTGCCGTCGTCGAGCACACCGTCGATGAGCACGCAGTAACCCTGCTCGTCGCCCCGCAGCCGCGCGACCACGGGAGCTAGCAGCATCCCGACCGCACGAGCGGCGGGCCCCGTCTCAGGTGCCTGGTCCACCATGTCCTCCGTTCGGCAGAAATTAGCCACGAGCTGAGCCAAAGTCGCGGATGAACGACAGGGGAAACAATCCCGCACCAGCGCGCCAGGTACATTCCGCGCGGTGCAATTCTCCACGGTGCGTTACGAGGTCGACGGTGCGATCGCCACGATCACACTGGCCCGACCCGAAGCAGCGAACGCGCAGAGCAGTCAGCTGATCGAAGAACTCGACCAGGCGTTCGACCTCGCGCTCGCCGACGGTGACGTGCGCGTCGTCGTGCTCGGCGCGGATGGCAAGCATTTCTCAGCCGGCCACGACTTGAAGGAATTGCTCGCCGGTGTCGAGCACTGGGCGGCGATGCGCGACACGCCCGAAGGCAAGCTCGAGCACGAGCAAACCATGTACTGGGACAAGCTCGTGAAGATCCGCGACTTCCCGAAACCCACAATCGCGGCGGTGCAGGGAACGTGTTCCGCGGCCGGGATGATGCTCGCGTGCATGTGCGACCTGATTGTCGCGGCCGACGACGCGAAGTTCTCGAACCCGGTGTTGCGAATGTCGGGGGTGGGCGTGGAATTGCTCGTGGAGCCGTGGGAACTCGGGCCGCGCAAAGCGAAGGAGTTCTTGCTGTGCGCCCGCACGATCGCGGCCGACGAGGCGGAGCGCTACGGCCTCGTGAACCGGGTCGTGCCGCGTGCCGAGTTAGCAGCCGAGTCGCGAGCGATGGCCGACGACGTTGCGCTCGTCCCGCCGCTCACCGCCCGCGCCGTCAAGGACTCGATCAACCACATGGTTGATCTCATGGGCCAGCGCGAGTCGTGGAAGTACCACTTCATGCTGCATCAGTTCGTGTCGAACACGCCGACCGCGCTCGCGAAGGTCGACGCCCGCAAGGCCGGCGGCATGGACGCGGTCAAGGCGGAGCAACAACGCGGCGAGCAGACATGAGCGGTCCCCTCGACGGGTTGCGCGTGATCGACCTCGGGACGCGCATCGCCGCGCCGTTCTGCGCCGGGCTGCTCGGCGAGCAAGGTGCCGAAGTCGTGAAGGTCGAGCAGCCGCGCACGGGCGACTTCATGCGCGAGATCGGCCCATTCGTCGAAACCGACGAAGGCCCGCACTCGCTGTTCTGGGCGGTGGAGGGTCGCGGCCGTAAGAGCGTGACCCTCGACCTGCGCCGTCCCGAGGGCCAAGACTTGTTCCGGCGCTTAGCCGTGACCGCCGACGTCGTGGTGGAGAATTTCCGCCCCGGCACGCTCGAGCAGTGGAACATCGCGCCCGGCGATCTCGCGGAGCGCCTCGTCGTCGTGCGGATCAGCAGCTTCGGTCAAGACGGTCCGTACTCGCGCCGTCCCGGCCTCGACCGCGTCGGGATCGGGTACGGCGGATTGCTGCACCTCACCGGGTACCCCGACCGGCCGCCGGTACGGGTGGGGGTGACGATCTCCGACTACCTCACCGGAGTGTTCGCCGCGCAGGCAGCGGTCGCGGCGCTCTACGCGCGCGACACGCGGCGCGACGGCAAGGGTTCGGTGATCGACGCCGCCCTCTACGGGTCCGCGCTGCGCATCCTCGAATGGACGCTTCCGGCCTACGACAAGCTCGGCGTCGTACGCAACCGCGAAGGCAATCGCCTCGCGAATTCCGCGCCCCTCGACAACTACCCGACGCTCGACGGCAAGTACGTGTGCATCGTGGCGGGCTCCGACGCGAACTTCGCGCGGCTCTGCAAGGCAATGGACCGGCTCGACCTGCTCGACGACCCCCGGTACGCCAAGCTCTCCGACCGCGCCACCAACGGCGACGAGATCAACGGCGTGGTCAGCGCGTGGACGCAGTCGTTGCCGGCCACCGAGATCGAGGAACGCTGCGTGGCGCACGACGTTCCGGTGGCCACCGCTTACAGCGCGGCCGACATTTTCGCCGACCCTCACATGACGGCGCGCGGTGACCTGGTCATGATTGACGACCCCGTCGCAGGGCCGCTGCGTCAGCAGGCACCGTTCCCGCGCGTCGTCGGAGAACCGCCGGTCGTGCCGAGTGGCGCACCACGTCTCGGCGAGCACACGCGCGATGTGTTCGCTGCCCTCGGTGTCGACGACGACGAGTTCGCGCGCCTCGAACGCGATGGCGTCATCTGATGCCGGCGCGTGCCGTGTACGACGGCCTCTTCGAGATGGACGTCGACGGCTCGCTGCGTCTCGTCGGCGGCTACTCCCCCACGAGCGCGCTGTACCACTTCCCGCTGCTCGACGCCTGCCCGTATACCGGCGCTACCGACATCGAACGCGTGCTGCTCGGCAGCGAGGCAACGCTGTGGGCGTGGACGGCGGTCACTGCCGCGCCGCCCGGATACCTCGGTGAAGTGCCGTACGGGTTCGGCGTCGTCGAACTCACGGAGGAACGGCTGCGCGTGATCACGCGCCTCACCGAGGCCGACCCCGACGCGCTGTCGTTCGGTCAACCGATGCGTGCCGTCGCCGACGTGTTGCACGTCGACAACGGCAGCGACGTCGTCACATGGGCGTTTGCGCCGGAGCGGGCGCAGTGACCGACACAGTGGTCGAGATCGCAGGTGTCGGCATCCATCCGTTCGGTCGTTTCGAGGGCACCACCGTCACCGAGATTGGTGTGCACGCCGTGCGCGCCGCCCTCGCCGAGGCGGGCGACCCCGTGTTCCAAGCCGCGTTCTGCGGCACCGCGTACTCCGGTGTCGCGTCGGGCCACAAAGTGCTCGGTGCCATTGCCCGCACGGGAATGCCGATCGTCGATGTGGAAGCCGGCTGCGCGAGCGGCGGCGCCGCGTTGCAGCTCGCCGCCGGCGCGATCCGCGCCGGTCAGTACGACTGCGTGCTCGTGTTCGGGATCGAGAAGATGCCAAAAGGCATCATCCGCTCGTCGTTCTTCGAGCCTTGGCGCGAAGAAGCCGGACTCGCGGCCACCCCCGCCTACTTCGCGTTGCGCGCGCAGCGACTCCTGCGCGAAGCAGAGCTCGTTAAAGAACACCTCGCACAGGTCGTCGTGAAGAATCGCAGCCACGGTGTGCACAACCCGAACGCGATGTTCCGCAAAGCGGTGACCGCTGAAGCTGTGCTCGCGTCGCGTGTGGTGTGCGAACCGTTGCACCTCTGGATGCTGTGCTCGCCCAACGAGGGCGCGGCCGCGATCGTGTTGCGTCGCGCTCAAGGCACACCCCGTGTGCGGCTCGCGGCGGCCCGGCTCCGTTCCCACCTGCCGGGCAGCGTGCTCGGCGAAGCCACCCCGCTGTCGGGCATCGACGACGCGCCGATCACGCCGCCG